>JANPAK010000478.1:0-26799 GCA_031429925.1 Variovorax sp. | reverse complement strand
ACAGCAGGTCGGCCATCATGTAGGCCGTTTGCTCAAGGCTGAAGCGTTTGCCGTGGTCGAGAAAGTGTTTAAGGTCTTCGCCTTGCACAAATTCCATCACGATATAGGCCGTTTGGCCGGTGGCGTCGACGTGTTTGTTGGAGTCGTAGACACTCACGATGTTGGGATGCTGCAGCCGCCCAGCTGAGCGAGCCTCGGTCTTGAATCGCTGCTCGTATTCGGCGATCTCAGCGGTCGCCATGCCGACCACACGCACGGTCTTGATCGCTACGCGGCGATCGAGGTTAGGATCGCGTGCTTCATAGACCACGCCCATCGCCCCCTGACCGAGTACGCGCAGGATGTCGTATCGGCCAAGGCGTTGGATGGGTGGCGGAAGTTCACTCATGAATCGGAATATCTGAAATTTGACATTCTATGTCGCTGACCGCCTCAAAAGCCACCTGCAAGGGGCTTGGGCGGGCCCAACAGTCAAATATCACCTATCAAGGTGTTTCTCGTGAGCAACACCACTTGGTCGTGGCCAGCGCTGGTCTCCAGCCACATCGCCTCCAATCGGGGGAAGGCTCGCTCAAAGAAAGCTCGCTCTTGGCCAATCTCTAAAACGAGCACGGCTCGCTCGCTCATCAGGGCTGGTGCCGCTTGGAGCATGGGGCGAATGAAATCCATGCCGTCGATTCCGCCCGCCAATGAGATGGTCGGTTCAGCGCGGTATTCAGGCGGCAGTTTTGCCATGCTGGCGCTGTTCACATAGGGTGGATTGCACAAGATCAGGTCATAGGGCTGGCCGTTGATGCCTTGGCATCGCGCCAAACCATCAGACTCGAGCAACTCAATACGGTCTTGCAACCCGTGCTTTCGCACATTAATGGCCGCCACCTCAAGCGCATCGAGGCTGATGTCGGCGCCTTGCACGCGCACATCCGGGTAAGCCATGGCCGCGAGTACCGCCAGTGATGCATTGCCGGTGCATAGGTCGAGGACGGTCTTGGTATGTTCACTGAGGAAATAGTCAAGCGTGCCCTGCTCATCTGCGTCGGTCAGCAGTTCGGCAATGAAGCTGCGTGGCACGATCACCCGCTCATCCACATAAAACGGAACACCTTGCAGCCAGGCCTCTTTGGTGAGGTAGGCGGCCGGCTGGCGAGTTTCGATACGCGCTCTCAATAGCGTAGCGATTTGCGCAGATTCAGTAAGGGCTACAGGCCTATGTTGCTGTGAATCCAAGGCATCCAAGGGTAGCGCCAGGCGCCAAAGCACCAGCCAAGCGGCTTCGTCAAACGCATTGGTCGTGCCATGGCCAAAGGCTACGCCCGCAGTTTCGAGTTGCGCGGCGGCTTGTTCGATGGCTTGCATAACCGTGGGCAAGCTGTCGTTATTCACATGACGCCCTCGAACATCATCACATCCACGATGTCGCCAATGCTTGCGTTACCTTGGTTATGGTGCAGAACGATCAGACCATTGGCAGCCACCATGCTGGAAAGCACGCCCGAACCTTGGTTGCTGCTGGTGGTGCGCACCTGCAAGCTACCGTCTGCAGCGCAAGTGACGAGGCCGCGCTGGTATTCGGTTCGGCCTGGTTTTTTGCGCAAATTCTCTTGACTTGCGGCACGCAAGTACAGAGGCCCGGCGCAATATTTATCCGGGCGAGCGCCGCTGATGCGAAGGAGGGCGGGCCGCACGAAGGCTAGCATCGTGACCATAGTCGCTACCGGATTGCCGGGAAGACCAAACAGCACGCTTTGCCCAATGCGGCCCACCGCCATGGGTCGGCCCGGCCGCATCGCAATTTTCCAGAAGGCCACATCGCCTAGCTTCTTCATCATAGCCTTGGTGTGATCGGCCTCGCCGACACTCACACCGCCGCTGGTGATCACGGCATCAGCCTGCGTGGCGGCGCGCCTGAATGCCTCCTCCAAGGCGTCGGGGTCATCTCGCACCACCCCCA
Organism: Variovorax sp.; assembly: GCA_031429925.1. Classification (GTDB taxonomy): domain Bacteria; phylum Pseudomonadota; class Gammaproteobacteria; order Burkholderiales; family Burkholderiaceae_C; genus JANMDU01. The sequence goes on along the minus strand of JANPAK010000478.1, from coordinate 24,848 downwards.
TGTCGATTGCGTCATAGCCCCAGCGGCGCAGCATGCCGATGACGGTGTAGCGGTTGGAGTCGTAAATGGCGCCTTCCCGCGGCGCCTCTCCCAAGCTCAGCACTTCATCGCCCGTGGAAAAATACGCGACCTTGATTTGCCTGTAAACGTGCACCCGATCGATGTTCAAGCTGGCCAACAGCCCAAGTGCAGCAGGGGTAAGCAGTTCACCTTGTAATAGCGCAACGCTGCCTACCATCAAATCTTCGCCCGCCAGACGGCGGTTGTCACCGATTTTGATTGCATCTGCTGGAATGCTGATGCGCTCGCCAAAGGCCTCGCATATTTCCTGCGGCGCAACAGTATCCAACCCGGCCGGCATCACAGCGCCAGTCATGATCTTCAGGCATTGGCCAGCGCCGACGTTGCCTTGCCAAGCCTTGCCTGCCATTGCGGTGCCAACGACCAGAAGTTTCAAGACTTGCGCACCGACCAAAGCAGAGCCCGCAAATGCATACCCATCCATCGCCGAGTTGTCGTGCGCTGGCACCGAGATGGGTGAGACGATGTCTTGCGCCAAGACGCGATCAAGTGCCTGTGTCAGCTCTAGCGGCTGCGCGTCACGCACCGGTGCGACCAGTTGCGCCAAAAACTCGTTCACCTTGCCAGCAGGCAAGGCCGAAGGGTCATAGCCTTGTAGCTGGGCGGCGATATCGGAGAGGGGCTTCATGCACAGAGTTTATCGGGCTCGCGCCCTGGATTTCAAAGAGGCAGTCGCATCAAGAGCTTGTCATGAAACACGCCGTCAACGCAGGTCGCATGCGGCAGCAGGCCATAGCGCGTAAAACCGGCCCGCTCGTAAAGGCGAACGACATGGCTGTTGGACGCGGTGACTGTCAAAATGAGCTGATCAAAATGACCGTAGGCCCTCGCAAAATCTAGACAATCTGCTACCAAAAGAGAAGCAATCCCTTGTCCTTGCGCCGCGCGAGCGACAAACATGCCCAGCACCGTGCCGATGTGCCTTTGCTGCAGACGTGAGCCTGGCTCCAAAGCGATGCTGCCCAGCAGCTGGCCGTTCGCATCGAAAGCACCCCACAGGCCTTGACTGGGGCGGTCCGCGCTCGCCAAGCGATGAGCAAAGCGCTCGGCGCTGAGCAGGCGTTCCGTGGCGTAATCAGAGGTGAAGGCTTCGGGAGAGTCATGCAGCGCCGCATCACGCAGGGCCTTGTAAGCCGGCAGGTCTGACAGGCTTAAAGGGCGGATCTGGATGTCGTTCATGAGACAACCCTAGCGATGCACTTCTGCCTCGCCGTGCCGAGCGAGCAATTCCATCAGCTTTTTCCGCATCAGGATGCCGGGGCGATCGGAGTCCATGGAGTATTCCACGCCGCGCCGGCGCAGGTCGATCACAGCATCCGGGTCGGTGGATTCCAAAATGTCTTTGTCCTCACGGGTGATCGCTTGGTCAAAGTCGATCAGCATTTGCGCGGGACAGTCGTCTTCTGTGTCGTTGCGGAAAAGCCATTGGCAAAGCTGAATATTGCTATCGTCAATGGGTGTGAAGCTGTTAATGATGATGTGTCGCCTGCCAGCACGACCGTCGTGAGCAGGGTATTCAATATCGAGACGCCGCGCGAAGGGCAGAAAATAAGCGTTTCGCATATGGCGCGTGGTCGTCTCTGTGCTCACGCCGCTGATACGCTGAAATTGCACCGGATTTGCCGCGTCAATGATGGTTTCAGCGTAAAAACCAGCGTCGTTTTCCACCAGTTCGTATTTGCTCGGCTTGGGGCTGGCCGCAATGCCAAAGGTGGCGCGATGGACAAAGCTGAAATGCGCGTTGTCAAACGAGTTCTCTAGCGCACGCATCGGGCTGGTTTGCCAGCGCTCGTAAAACTGAAAGATCGTGCGGTAGCTTGGATCTGCGAACTCAGGCACATCAGGAATATCGGCCAGCGGCTCATCCAGAGATACCCAAGCGTAGCCATATTTGGCTTGACATCGATAGGCGGTGGTTCGGTAGTCCGCCGGGATGTCGCGGCTCGCTTCGTACTGCGGAATGCGAATCACACGGCCTGTCGGTGCATACGTCCAGCCGTGGTAGCCGCACTGCAAATCGCCTTGGCTGCATGCTTTTCCGCTCGCGTCGACGCACCAGCCTTTGGAGAGCTTGGCTGTTCGGTGGCAGCAGCGGTCTCGCAGCGCAGCGGGTTGCCCCTGTGCATCAAGAAAAAGTACAATGCCCTCGCCAAGCAGAGTAAAGGGTTTGGGGCCGGTAGCCAGCTCAGACAGCGGCATCACCGCATGCCAGAATTTGCGCAAAACAGATTGTTGGGTGACCAGCATGAAAAGATCCTTGAGGACGCCACGCGCTCCCCCAAGTCTCATTCTGTCAGAACATCAAGCTTTGAAGAACTTCTTGAGCTTGTCGCCCCAAGTTTCTTCGTTGGGCGAGTGCTTGGCACCACCTTTGCGCACCGATTCATCAAACTCTTTCATGAGCTTGCGCTGATGCTCGGTCAGCTTGACCGGCGTTTCGACCAAAACATGGCAATATAAATCACCGGGGTAGCTTGAGCGCACGCCCTTGATGCCTTTGCCGCGCAGCCGGAAGGTCTTGCCGTGCTGTGTGCCGTCTGGGATATCGATGCCGACTTTACCAATCTTGTTTTCGGCCTCTTCGGAAAGCGTCGGCACTTCGATCTCGCCGCCCAGCGCAGCTGTGGCAAAGCTGATCGGCATCTGGCAGTGCAGGTCATCCCCCTCACGCTCGAAGATTTCGTGCTTCTTGACTCGAATCTCAATGTACAAATCGCCTGCAGGCCCGCCATTGGTGCCTGGCTCGCCATTTCCCGCGCTACGGATGCGCATGCCGTCGTCAATGCCTGCCGGAATTCGCACTTCAAGTGTCTTCGTATTTTTGATCTTACCGACGCCGTGGCATGCGCTACAAGGCTCGGGAATGAGGCGACCGGTGCCTTTGCAGGTGGGGCAGGTTTGCTGGACGCTGAAAAAGCCTTGGCGCATCTGTACCTGGCCATGGCCTTGGCAGGTGGTGCAGGTGATGGGCTTGGTGCCCGGTTTGGCGCCATTGCCGCCGCAGGTGTTGCAGTTGTCCCAGCTCGGAATGCGGATTTGCGCTTCTTTGCCAAAAGCTGCTTCTTCCAGAGACACTTCCATCGCATAGCTCAAATCGCCACCGCGATAGACTTGCCGCCCACCGCCCTGGCCGCCACGCGCCCGCCCGCCAAACACATCGCCGAAAATATCGCCAAATGCTTCTGCAAACCCGCCAAAGCCTTCTTGCCCCGCGCCGCCCGGGCCGCGCATGTTTGGGTCGACGCCTGCATGACCGTACTGATCGTAAGCAGCGCGTTTGTCGGCATCAGAAAGCATCTCATAGGCCTCTTTGGCCTCTTTGAATTTCTCTTCCGCCGCCTTGGCCGTATCACCCTGATTGCGGTCAGGGTGATGCTTCATCGCCATCTTGCGATAGGATTTCTTGATGTCTTCATCCGTGGCATTTCTGGGGATACCGAGGATTTCGTAGAAGTCGCGCTTGGCCATCTTGGGAGCTATTCATTCAATCTTTGTTTGGCAAAACGCCGCGTAGACCTTTTCAGATCAACGCGGCGGCGTGAAAGCTTTAGAGCTTAAGCTTTTTTAACTTCCTTGACTTCCGCGTCCACGACATTGTCGTCGGTCGGCTTGCCTGGATCTTGCCCAGCGGCTTGTGCACCCGCTTGTTGCGCGGCTTGGCTCGCTTGCATATCGGCATACATTTTTTCGCCGAGTTTCTGAGCAGCTAGGCCCAGTGCCGCTTCTTTCTGATCGATGGCGGTTTTGTCTTCGCCTTTCAAGGCCTCTTCCATCTCTTTGAGGGCGGTTTCAATTTTTTCCTTCTCGCCGGCTTCTAGCTTGTCACCATACTCGGCCAGGGATTTTTTGGTGGAATGCACCATGGCTTCGCCTTGGTTTTTCGCTTGTACGAGTTCGAGCTTTTTCTTATCGTCTTCAGCGTTGAGCTCAGCATCTTTCACCATGGCTTGGATTTCGTCTTCTGACAAACCCGAGTTGGCTTTGATGGTGATTTTGTTTTCTTTGCCGGTGGCCTTGTCTTTCGCGCCCACGTGCAGGATGCCGTTGGCGTCAATGTCAAACGTCACTTCAATTTGCGGCGTGCCACGCGATGCGGGCGGGATGCCTTCGAGATTGAATTCGCCCAAGCCCTTGTTGGCCACAGCCATCTCGCGCTCGCCTTGGTAGACCTTGATAGTTACGGCCGGCTGGTTGTCGTCTGCCGTGGAGAAGGTTTGTGCGAATTTGGTGGGGATCGTCGTGTTCTTCTTGATCATCTTGGTCATCACGCCGCCGAGCGTTTCGATGCCTAGGCTCAGAGGGGTCACGTCCAAAAGAAGCACATCTTTGCGATCACCGCTCAAAACTTGGCCTTGAATCGCCGCTCCAACAGCCACGGCTTCATCAGGGTTGACGTCTTTGCGCGGCTCTTTGCCAAAGAATTCCTTGACCTTCTCTTGCACCTTGGGCATGCGCGTCATGCCGCCGACCAAAATCACGTCTTGAATGTCGTTCACGCTCACACCAGCGTCTTTGATCGCGGTGCGGCAAGGCGCAATCGTGCGCTCAATCAGCTCTTCCACCAAGGCTTCCAGCTTGGAGCGGGTGAGCTTCATGTTCAGGTGCTTCGGGCCTGAAGCGTCAACCGTGATGTAAGGCAGGTTGATTTCGGTTTGCTGGCTCGAGGAAAGCTCAATTTTTGCTTTCTCGGCAACATCTTTCAAGCGCTGCAAAGCGAGCACATCTTTCTTCAAGTCAACGCCGGATTCCTTCTTGAATTCGCCAATGATGTAGTCGATGATGCGTTGGTCAAAATCTTCGCCGCCGAGGAAGGTGTCGCCGTTGGTGGAGAGCACTTCGAATTGCTTCTCGCCATCCATGTCGTTGATGTCGATGATCGAGACGTCAAAGGTGCCGCCGCCCAAGTCATACACCGCGATTTTGCGATCGCCTTTGCCAACCTTATCGAGGCCGAAGGCCAAAGCGGCTGCGGTCGGCTCGTTGATGATGCGTTTGACATCCAGGCCCGCGATACGGCCAGCGTCTTTGGTGGCTTGACGTTGAGAGTCGTTGAAGTAGGCGGGCACGGTGATCACGGCCTCTGTGACTTCTTCGCCGAGGTAATCTTCGGCGGTTTTCTTAATCTTGCGCAGCACTTCGGCAGACACTTGCGGTGGCGCCATTTTCTGGCCGCGCACTTCAACCCAAGCATCGCCGTTGTCGGCCTTGGCGATGGTGTAGGGCATGAGATCGATGTCTTTTTGGACTTCTTTCTCTTCAAAACGGCGGCCAATCAGGCGCTTAACGGCATACAGCGTGTTGCGCGGGTTGGTCACGGCTTGGTTTTTGGCCGGCGCGCCGACGCGAATCTCGCCGTCTTCCATATAAGCAATGATGGACGGCGTGGTGCGCGCGCCCTCGGCGTTTTCAATCACCTTGGTGGTGTTGCCCTCCATAATGGCCACGCAAGAGTTGGTGGTGCCTAAGTCGATGCCAATGATTCTTCCCATGATGTACTCCGATATGTTCTAAGATAAGTTGGATATGTGGATGAGCTGATGGTTTTCAAGAGGAACTCAGCCATTGAACGCAGCGGGTGCGGAAACTTTGTCTCCTGTGCATTCAAAAATGTCGTTTGTACTTATTTCGCAGTCGCGACAGTCACCAAGGCTGGCCGCAAGGTGCGCTCGGAGATGGTGTATCCCTTTTGCAGCACCGTCACGATGGTGTTGGCGTCTTGAGTCGAACCTTCCGGCGGCGGCACCACTTGAATCGCTTGGTGTTTGGCGGGATCAAGTTTGTCACCCTGAGCAGGGTTGATCTCCATCACCTTGTTGCGTTCAAGCGCCGATTTGAGCTGGCGCAGGGTGGCTTCAGCGCCTTCGCGTAGCTGCTCACTCGTGGCGTCTTGGATTGCCAAGCCAGCGCTGAGGCTGTCCATCACGGGAAGAAGGCTTTCGGCGAAGCTCTCTAAGGCGTATTTGCGGGCTTTCGAGACATCGTCCTCGCTGCGGCGGCGCATGTTTTGCACTTCTGCGGCGGCGCGCAGGTTTTGATCGTGCAACTCAGCTGCTTTAGCCTTTTGGGTTGCGAGTTCAGCCAAAGCCACCGTGAGCGCGTCTGCGCTGTCAGCCTCGTTGGCAGCCAACGCCGCCTCAATCTCCTCGGGCGAGGCATCGCTCGGTGTGCCGGGTGGGGCGATCGGGGGGGGTGACGCAGCAGAAGCCGTAAAGTCTTGATTTTGCTCGGGTTTTTTGGGTTCAGACATGGTGCGATACGCTAGTGGAGTTTGACCACAGGTTATCTGAGGTCTTCGGCCGACAATTCAAGGCTCGCCTGCGATCAGGCATAGCGCGTGAACACTCATTGGCGAAGTTCAAAGGGAGGGGCAGACGATCTGCCGTGGGTGGCGCACGAAGCCGCTACGAAATTAATAGCATCCTGCGCAGTATTGCTTTGGTCAAAGCAAGGTTTTCACTAAAAAATTGGTCAAAAAAAAAGCCCGAAACTGGTTCGGGCTTTGTCAAAAGAGACCTTGGAAAATCAATCAGACGACAAAAATCTTTACTTTTTCTTGGCCTTGGCGCTGGTCCACTTGGCAGCAAATGCGCTCAGATCGCTCATGCGCTTGAGCAGATCGGTGCCACTGTTGGTCAAGCTATAGCCAGAGTCACCGTGGCCGACTAAGTTAGCGGCACGCAACTCCTTGAGTCGGGTATTTAAGGTGTTTGGGGTGATGCTGCCAACGCTGTCCTGTAACAGTCGGAAGGTTTGCGGGTGGCCATCTTTGAGCGCCCAAAGCACACGAATAGCGTAGCGCGACTCCAGCAAATCAAACAACATGTTGACGGCAGCATTGTCTTTGGTGCTCATGTAAGCTCACTCCTAAGCGTTTTTGATGATGTGATGTCAGAGGTTTTGACTCGAACTGATTGAAATATAACGGTTTTTACGAAAAACGCTACAACTTTCGTAGCTAGCTATCGATTTATGACCAGGGAAAACCCTAATTTGTAGCAAAATTGCTGCACATTTGAGAGCAAGCACGGCGCGGCAGCGCTGCAAAGCTCTTCGGTGATGGCATTCCAACACAGGCCATTTTGTCGGTACCGTGTGTAAAAATCAGCAGTTATGAGCCTCACGCGTGCGACCACCTTGGTCTATTCCACACAAGCCGGCCGCATCTGCCCAGACTGCAATCAGTCCGTGTCCAAATGTCAGTGCGCGGCAAACAAGCGAGCTTTGGCGGCAGCGGCCAGCGCGGCATCTGACGGCATCGTGCGCGTGCAGCGCGAGACCAAGGGGCGGGGTGGTAAAAGTGTGACGCTGGTGCGCGGGCTGGCTTTGGATGCGGAGGCGCTGGCGGCGCTAGGCAAGCAGCTCAAAGCGGCCTGCGGGTCGGGTGGCACGGTCAAAGACGGGGTGATCGAGGTGCAGGGCGATCATGTGCTCACATTAATCACGGCGCTGCAAAAACGGGGCTATACGGTCAAGCGCGTGGGCGGCTGAGCGAGGGGGGCGTTTGTTGGCCCTAAGCGATCAGACGCAACGCTCTTTGAACCAATCGGGGATTTCAATCGCCTTGATGCGGCTGCTGTCATCCGGATGCTTGATGCACAAGGCGCGCCGCTCGGTGCCTTCGCAAATCAACGTCTCGCCGCGCATCACCCGGTGGCGCTGCAAAATGGTTTTGCGCGCCCATTCTTCCACCGTGGTGTGAATCTGCAAACGCTCGCCATAGGTGGCGGCGGTGATGAATTTCGTGTGGATCTCGAGCAGCGGCGTGCCGATGATGCCGTGGGTTTTGACCAGCTCACGCCAAGGTGGAATGCCGCATTGCACAAAGAAATTGAGCGAAGCGGCATCCATCCATTTGTTGAAGTTCGGAAAAAAGACAATGCCCGCTGGATCGCAATCGCCAAACATCACTTCCACTTCATACATGACGGTTCTATTCATAGTCATGCAGTGTAAGTTCAGTCGGGCGACTGGACGCTGCGATCAGGAGTCTGCTTTGAAGCCCAGCGAGCGAACCAGACGCCCAGCAAACTCGGTGTCAACCTTCATGCGCTCGGCAAATTGCTCTTGCGTGATTGGTGTAACGTGCGCTGCAAGCGGCGCCATGGATTCGACCACGTCGGGCTGAGCGAGCACCGCGCGCAACATGGTGGAAGCGCGATCACGCAGGGCTTGGCTCGCTGTCGCCGGCAGGAAGAAGCCAAACCATTCGCGGACGGCCAACTCATCAAAGCCTTGTTCGCGATAGTTGGGCACGTTGGGCACAAACGAGGAGCGTGTTGGGCCGGAAGTCGCCAGAATGCGAATGCGGCCGCTTGCATGGTGCTGCAGCCAGTCGCCCAGAGGCGATGACATCGAGGTGATCTGCCCACCAAGAACTTGTGGCACACCGGGGCCGGAGCCAGCGAAGGGTACATTGATCGACTGAATGTCAGCCAGCTGAGCGAAACGCCCGGCCAACAAATGCGGCATGGAGCCGGGGCCGGGGTTGCCAACGCTGGCTTTACCCGGATTGGCTTTGGCCCAAGCCACATACTGGCGCAGATTGGTCACTTCGGCTGGCACGGCCGGGCCGACGACAAAAGCGTGATCGGTGGCATGGCCAATGGTGATCGGTGCCACATCAGCTTGTGAGTAGGGGAGTCTGGAATAAGAGTGCGGGTAGACGGTCAGCATCGAAGCGGGGGAGTAAAGCATGGTCGCGCCGTCGCCAGCTGCTGCTTTGAGCGTGGACACACCGATTTGCCCGCCTGCACCGGGTCGGTTTTCGATGATCACGTTGGTGGCGTAAACGCCGCGCAACTTCTCGCCAACGCGACGCGCAAAGGCGTCTGTGGTGCCGCCCGGCGGAAAGCCGACGACGATTTTTAGGGTATCCGGTATGGCTTGCGCAAAGCTGGGCATGTGGCCCAAGCCCAGCAAGGAAGTGGCTGCAGCGCTCTGCAGAATTTGACGGCGGGTGGTCATGGCAAAAGTCTCCTTAATAAGTAGCCATTGGGAAATAACGCGAGAACACTAATTGGGCTTCAACATGTTGGGGGCTTGATCGGCGTACAGGGCATCCACCAATTGCGCGCGTTCTTTGAGAACGGCGCGTTGGTTGATGGAGCCTTTGTCGGTGATTTCACCTTTGTCGATGCTGGGCGGATCGGCCAAAACGACTGCTCGAGCGATACGTGTGGCAGAGCCGGTTGAGCTAAGCGCGAGTTGATTGAGCATGTGTTGCATTGCCGCTTGCAGCTTTGGATGCGCAGCAACATCGGCAAGAGAAGCGCTATCGGGTAACTCGAGGTGTTTGCGGCAAGGGATCAATGCTGGAATCAGCAACGCACCGACCTCTTTCAAATTGAGCCCGGTGATCACCGCGTCTTGAATGTAGGGCGCACCGGCCGCGATGATTTTTGCTCGCATCGGCCCCACACTGACAAATGTGCCAGTTGCAAGCTTGAAGTCTTCCGCAACCCGACCATCAAACTTCAAACCAAGGTGAATGTTGTTGTCGTCGATCCACTTGACCGCATCGCCCGTGGAAAGGAAGCCTTCATCATCAAAGGCTTCTTGCGTTGCCTCAGGATTGCGCCAGTAGCCGGGCGTGATGTTGGGGCCCTTGTAGCGGACTTCGACCTTATCGCCGGTGGGTACGAGTTTGAGCTGCATGCCCGAGCAGGGCAGCCCTAAGTCACCCGCCTTGACCTCCAGATGCGTGACAAACAGGCCAAAGGGCGATGACTCTGTCATGCCCAAGCCAGAGGTCATGGGGATGCGGTAGCCCAGCTCTTGCTCTTGCGTCTCGTAGAGAGAATCCCAAATGGGTTGCGCCAGCGCCGCACCGGCGTAGAAGAACATCCTGACGCGCGATAGCAGGTTTTTCCGCAGCGCTGCGTTGTGTTTCATCTCGTTGGCCAGAAGCTCAAAACCAATGGGCACGTCGTAATACACCGTAGGCGCGATCTCGGTGAGGTTGCGGATCGTCTCTCCGATCAATGCTGGCGTCGGTTTGCCATCATTGATGTACATCGTGCCGCCGTGAAACAGCACCAAGAAAAAGTCATGGTTGCCGCCGAAGGTGTGATTCCACGGTGGCCAATCCACCAACACCGGCGGAATGTCAAACACCGTGGGCTTAGATTGATGAATCTGTTGCTGGTTGGCGCAAATCATGCGCTGCGTGTTGATGACTGCTTTAGGGAGTTTGGTTGAGCCGCTGGTGAAGAGAAACTTCACAATCGTGTCGCCATCGGTGGCTTGCATTGCAGCTTGGACTGCCGGCGTGACCGGGGTTGCCAAAATATGGTCAAAAGCGATGGTAGCCGTCATAGAATCTGCGCGGATTGCTACTGAATTAGTAGCAACTATGACATCGCGCGGCACAACGGCCTCAATCGCCTTGCCATACTTTGCCCAATCGCTGGCATACACCATGCCTGGCGTGATGGTGTCGATGACGTGGCGAAGTTTGCCAAAGTCTTGGCTCATCAGGCTGTAGGCAGTGGACACGGAGCAAAACGGAATGCCGACGGTCATCGCGCTGATCATGAGCAGTGCGTGCTCTAAGCTGTTTTCGCTCAAGACTGCAAGCGGGCGCTCGGTGGAAAGACCTTGATTGAGCAAATACTGGCCGATGGCTTGCGCTTGCGCCCAAGCTTGCGAGTAGGTGATGTGAATCCATTGGCCGTCCGCGCCGCGCCGTGCCATCCAAGTCTGATCCGGTCGCTCCTGCGCCCAGTGGGCGAGTCGGTCGGTCATGCGGGTAGGGTGGGCTTGAAGCGTGTTCTCGGCGCGCAGGTAAATACAGCCATCACGATCTTCCCGCACGGCGCGGGTGACACCAAACTCAAAGTGCTTGAATTTCGGGGCGTTCATCGTGATGCGCCTCAGGCTTTGACTTTCGGCCCGCGACCATCCAAAAACTCTTGCACGCGTGCTTGGGCTTCGGGCGCAGTTTCAACGATTGATGCCATCAGCGATTCCATGAGCAGGCCGTGATCAGCGGTCATTTCCGTGATGCGGGGCAGGGCTTGGATCAGCGCGTAATTGGTCATGGGTGCGTTACTGGCAATCCGAGTGGCCAACTCCATGGCCTTGGCCACCGCACCGCCTGCCGGCACCAGATACTGCGCAAAGCCCACCGGCACAGCTTCGGCCGCTTTGTAGACCCGGCCAGTAAGCATCATGTCCAGCATGCGGTGGGTGCCGATCAACTTGGGTGCTCGCACCGAGCCGCCACCGCCCACAAAGATGCCACGGGCGCCTTCAGGGAATGCGAAAAAGGCTGTTTCATCTGCCACGCGGATATGGCAAGTGGCAGCTAACTCCATGCCGCCGCCGACGCAAGCGCCGTGAATGGCTGCAACGATCGGCCGCGTGCCTTTTTCCATCATGTCAAACACCCGGTGCCATTGGCGCGAGTGGTGCAAGCCTTCTACGCTGGTGCGGCCTTTGATCTCGCTCAAATCCAAGCCCGCGCAAAAATGATCGCCTTGCCCCGAGATCACAACCGCGCGGCAGCTCTCCGGCAGCGCCAAAAAAGCAGCTTCAATCGCGAGAATCACGTTATCGGAAATGGCATTGCGTTTGTGAGGGCGTTCGATCCGGATATGCGCAACAGCGCCTTCGCGTGTGGTGGAGATTTCAGACATGACGAGAGTGAATAGATTAATTCAGTAATTTAATTAAAATAAGCATCCATCGAATCAGTGATAACCCTTGCTATATCTGGAAGATACTTGACTAACAGTTAGTCAAACTAAATAATACAGCCATGAGTCTCAAACAGATCACAGGCTACCAGCTCACCCGCGCCAACCTGGTCGCGCTGGATGGCTTTGCCCGCGACATCGAGCGCGTATTTGAACTGCGACCGGTGGAATACACCATTCTTGAGCTGGTGCGTGAGGGCCAGTGCACCACGCCCAGCCAGCTCGCTAAGGAGCTGGCCATCACGCCACCAAGCATGTCTGTTTGGCTCGATAAGCTCTCAAACCGTAGGCTGCTCTCGCGCAGCAAAAGCGCAACGGATGGCCGCGCCAGCCAAGTAAAGCTCACGGCTACCGGCCTCAAGCTGATCACGCAGGCGCATGAGACTTTGCTTAAAAGCGAGCAGCGGCTGCTCAGCCCTTTAAGCGCAGGCGAGCGTGCCATGTTGCTCGAAATACTGCACAAGTTATGCGAAAAACACCCTCTACCCGTCGTAAATGCTGCGTGAGATGCTATTGAATCAGGAGTCATCGTGAAACACCAAGAACTTATTGCCATCGACATACACACACATTTAGAAGTGTCTTGCCGCAATCCGTTTGACAACTACGGCGAGGAATACGACCGCGCGGCCGACAAATATTTCAAAAACGCCAAGCGCCCCACGATGCAGGAAACGATTGATTACTACCGCGAGCGAAAAATCGGTTTTGTGAATTTCACGGTGGATGCCGAGAGCAATCTGGGCCGCACCCGCATCAGTAACGAAGAAATCGCTGATGCCGCCGCAGCCAACCCCGACATCATGATTGCTTTTGGTTCGATTGACCCGCACAAAGGCAAGATGGGCGCACGAGAAGCGCGCCGCTTAGTGGAAAGCCACGGCGTCAAAGGTTTCAAGTTCCATCCGACGGTGCAAGGCTTTGAGCCCGCCGACAAAATGGCTTGGCCGATTTACGAAGTGATTGCCGAGCACAAGCTCCCCGCCATTTTCCACAGCGGCCACAGTGGCATTGGTTCAGGCATGCGCTGCGGTGGCGGTTTGCGTTTGCAGAACAGCAATCCGATGCTCTTGGAAGACGTGGCGATTAACTTCCCCGATATCGAAATCGTCATCGCCCACCCCAGCTGGCCTTGGCAAGACGACGCCTTGTCGCTCGCGATGCACAAACCCAATATTTGGATTGATCTGTCCGGTTGGAGCCCCAAATATTTTCCGCCCCAGCTCGTGCAATACGCAAACACGTTGCTCAAAGACCGCATCTTGTTTGGCAGCGATTACCCGCTCATCACCCCCGACAAATGGATGAAAGATTTTCAGGAGGCGGGCTTCAAACCGGAAGTGATGCCTGGGATCTTGAAGACCAATGCGATGCGGCTGCTGCGTCTGACTTGACGGCAACCCGCATCGCGCTGCCTGTGCGACGATTTGGCTATCAATAAATGCCCCGGGTTACAACGCTTGGTGGTGAAAATCCGATACGATTGATCTCAATGCAAATTTCATTGGAGTTGCCATGCCTTTAGCGTCGCCGGCAGGAATACCTAATTTGGCCCGATTGATTCGCCAGTATCGGGGCATGGGATTGGCTCTGCTGGGTGCTTTTGTGATGACTGGGTGCGCGCCTACCGCTCCTTTTCAGAGTTCTACTGCCGCGAACTCAGTCAAGGTGGAGATCAGCGGCGAACGAATGCTGGGCAACTGGACGCTATACACGTTTGATGATGGCGACACTTGTTCCCGTCGGAAAGTGGTAGCGGGGTCTGCAACGTTCAGGAATCTGGACGTGCGTGTGGACGGCGGGCGGCGACACAGTTACATGATGTTCCAGACTTATGGAACGCAGTATTGTCGTATCGCGATAAGTTTTGATGCGGTCGCAGGCAATATCTATAGCGTCAGAGTGTCGTCCGACGGCCAGCGGTGCTACATGGCGACTTTGAATACGACGGTGTCGGTGGCGGGCGTGCGCGAGCCAACAACCGTGCGCCGGACGTTTCAGACCCCGTTCACCGAAAGCGGGTCATGGTGTGGCGCCATTGACCGATCACAAATTGGGTTGCCCATCGAGTCATCCTCGACCCGGACCAACCCCGAGCCTCAGCCCGCTGCACCTGATCGTACGAGGTCTGGAACGACCCTGGATGATCTTAAAGACCTCCTCCCCAAAAAGTAAAGAGTATCGACCACGTTAGCCCTGATCATGCTGCGGTTTTCCTTTTTTATCGTTAGCCTCCTCGCGGTCGGCACATGTGTTTTTGCGCAAGGTCTCACGCCGCGTGAGATTTTTGCCAAAGTGTCTGACTCGGTGTGGGGCGTATCCACTTTTGACGATGACGGACGTCGCCTCGGTACCGGCAGTGCCGTTGCATTTGAAGACAAGCGCGTTGTAACGAATTGCCATGTGTTGGCTAAAGCGAAAAGTGTCGCTGTTGATAAGCAAAATGTCTCATACACCGCTCAACTTTTGCACGCAGACCCGGAGCGAGACTTATGTATTCTTACCATTGAAAATTTCAAAAGTCCCTTGGTTGAGATTGCATCACTGGATACGGTTCAACCCGGAGGCAAAGCATATGCCATCGGGAATCCGCGAAGACTTGAACTAACGATAAGTGAAGGCCTAGTGTCAAGCATTCGTCGAGAAGAGGACGGAGCGGTGCGCGCCATACAGACGTCTGCCCCGATCTCTCCGGGTTCGAGCGGAGGCGGTCTTTTTGATGATATGGGTCGCCTCATTGGCATAACCACGAGGATAGGCCTAGACGGTCAGAACCTTAATTTTGCAATGCCGGCAGAGTGGATCAAAGATGTGCCGACTCGGGCGGCCGCGCTTTTGGCAAAGCGCGATAGTCGCATTCGATCACCGGACGGAAAGAGCGATGCAGTTTTGAAGGGTTTTTCTGGTGATGACGTTCCTATCGTCGGCGACGTCCACACCTATGCCAAAACCGATTTGACCCCGGCTGCAGCAAAAGCCTTGGTCTATCGAGTCGCTAAATCTGACCCCTCGGGAGTTCAGTTTGACAACGGTAGGCTGGAATCACCGATCGGCTCAATTATGTCGATTGGCTCGGTGCCAGACCATCACTATGAGGAACTCGCGCCAGCCCAAGGATGGATACCGGAGGTGCCAGTGCCTGGTCGCGTTTGGCGAATGCAATACGTCCCGCGCAATGCTGCTATGCGGCCTACAACGTTTGAGGCTAAAGTAGGTGGCCCTATGACCATAGGTACAGCCATGGGCAGTCTGGACGTGATACCGATTACCTACTTTGGAATCGGCCTCAGCAACATCAGTGGGAATGCCAATGTCAACCACTCGCAGTACACCTTTAACGCAAAGGCGTTGTGGTCGACAAAGCTTAAGAGAGTGGTTCGATTTGAGTCCGAGAGACGTTACGACATCTGGTTACGAACCTACGAGAAGGAAGTGGTGACCCTCGTGTCCATGCAGCGTTTGTTCGACTGAGCGGTTGTGTACGCAAGATAGGTCCTCAGATGCATCTCAAGCTTCACTGGCATCCGCGCACATTTTTGCGATATCTTGTCTTGTTGGCAACTCCGTTGTTTTGCGACACATCGGTCCATGCCCAGACGCTATCAGCCCAGGAAATATTTGCAAAAGTCTCCGATGCGGTTTGGGGCGTTTCCGCATATGACGAGGATGGCCGTCGGATTTCTACAGGTAGTGGCGTGGTCTTTGAAGACAAACGCATAGTCACCAACTGCCATGTTTTAGCTAAAGCCAAAGGCGTGGCGGTGGATAGGCAGAATGGGTCGTTCGTGGCGCGCTTGCTTCATGCTGATCCAGAACGCGATTTGTGCATACTCGCTATTGATAACCTTCGCAGCGCCACGGTGGAAATTGCGTCAATTGATACGATCAAGCCAGGTGCTAAAGCCTATGCGATTGGCAACCCTCGTCGACTCGAGCTCACGATTAGCGAAGGCTTAGTTTCAAGTGTTCGTCGTGATGCCGATGGCGTCGTCCGTGCCATCCAGACCTCTGCCCCAGTATCTCCAGGCTCAAGTGGCGGGGGACTTTTTGATGAGACTGGGCGGCTGATTGGCATCACGACAAGTGCAAGAGTAGACGGGCAGAATTTGAATTTTGCCATGCCTGCTGAATGGATTAAAGATGTGCCCGCTCGTGCCGCGGCCGCTTTGGCAAAGCGCGACGCGCGGGCTCGGCCGGCGTTGGCATCCAGCAGCGCTACGCTAAAGAATTTTAGTGGGGACGATACGCCCGCCGCCGGAGACGAGTATGTCTATGACTTGACGGATTTGTTGTTGTCCAAGACTCGACCCGTTGTCTATAAGGTGACTAAAACCGACGCATCAAGTACGCATTTTGAAAACGGCCATACCGAAACCTCGCTTGGATCGTTCAAGCATATTGATAACGTCGCGAATTTTCACTACGAAGAGATGGCACCGGTAGGTGGGTGGGTCCACGAAACGCCTGTCGCTGGCGCCACCTGGCAGGTCTCCTATAACGGCCGCAACGCGACGCTTCGTGCCACAACGCTCAGGGCTGTGGTGTCTGGACCCGTATATGTTTCGACACCTTTCGGCAACCTTGAGACCATGCTGATCAGCTACTCCGGCTGGGGCGCTGGCGACAGTACAACGGGGACAGCAGGTAGCTCCACCTATCGATTTACCGCGTCGGTATGGTGGTCGCCGCGATTAAAGCGCGTTGTGCAGTTTGAATCTGAACGTCGGTTTGATACGTTCAGAAGATCTTACGAGAAGGAGAGATTGACGCTGGTGCTAATGCGCAGATTGTTCGATCAATAGTCGATTTACTGGGCTTATGACTTCGGAAAGCTGTCATTGCTGGCAAGCGTCGTCATCTTATTTGAATAGGATAGTGACCAGCCATAAGCTGATCGGCGGGAAGAACAAGAGCAGCATCACGCGCATCGCGTCCCACGCTAAGAACGGGAACACGCCTTTGTAGGTTTCGCTCATGGGCACGTCTTTGGCCAGGTTGTTGACCACATACACGTTGAGCCCGATAGGGGGAGCGATCAACCCGATCCCCACCGTCATGAGCACCAGAATGCCAAACCAAATGGCTTTGGCTTCACGCTGCAAATCCCACAGCTCCAAGCTCATGATGGCCGGGAATATGACGGGTATCGTCAGCAGCAGCATCGACAGTTCGTCCATGACACAACCTAAGAGCACATACAAAAGTAGCACTGCAAAGACGATCATGAGATCGGGCACAGGCAAATGCGTAACCCATTCTGCGATGTGTTTTGGCATTTCTGTCAGTGCCAATGACGCGTTCATCATGTCTGCGCCTAAGAAAATCATGAAGACCATGGCAGTGGTCTCGGCCGTGCCCACAAGGGAAGCCTGAATACCTTTCCAGCCGAGCTCTCGCCGCATCAGGCCGACGAGGAAGGTCATGAATGCGCCAATAGCTGCGCCTTCGGTGGGCGAAAAAACACCACCATAGATGCCACCGAAAACGATAATGAAGACAAAGGCGATGGGCCAAATGGACACCACAGCTTGGCCGCGCTGAGACCAAGTCGCGGGTTCACTGGGCTTGGCCATATCCGGACGAACCCGGCAATAAATCGCGATCACCACGATATAACCCAGCATCGCCAAGAGGCCCGGGATCATGGCGGCAGCGAAGAGTTTGGCAATATTTTGCTCAGTCAGAATCGCATACACCACCAAGGGTACGGAGGGTGGAATCAGAATGCCGAGCGTGCCGCCTGTCGCCAAAGTTGCAGTTGATAGGCGGCCATGGTAGCCATGTGCCTTCATTTCTGGGTAAGCCACTTGCGTGATCGTGGCCGAGGTGGCCACGGACGAGCCGCACACTGCGCCAAATGCTGCTGCACTCATTATGGCCGCCATCGCTAAGCCGCCACGCACATGCCCCACAAAGGCCGCTGCCGCTCGAAACAGATCACGGCTCAAGCCGCCCTGCGTTGCAAATTGCCCCATCAGGAGGAAAAGTGGAATGACGCTCAGCTCGTACACGGTGAGCCGCGCCACCGCATTGCCTTTGAGCAAATTCAAAAGCGAGGTGAGATCGGTCATGACCAAATAGCCAGCGATTCCTGGGATAAACATCGCCGCGGCTATGGGCGTGCGCACCGCCATGAGCAGCAGCATGCCGGAAAACATCAAAATGCCAACTTGTGTCGCGCTCATGCTTGGGCTTCTTCAAAAGTTTCGAGATCGCGATTTGAGAGCAGCGTCAAAGCCTGCGTCAGTGCAATCAAAGCAGCGACAGCCAAACCCGGCGATAGCGCCGCATACGCCCACCACATCGGCAGGCTGATGATCATGCTGGTTTCGCCCGCTTCCCGCACAGAGAGCGCGCCTACACCTGTGCGCCATGAAAGGAGCGCATACATCATTACCAAAGCCAAACAACCTAAACCATCTAACAAGCGCCGCATCCGCGGCGCGATGTTTTGGGTAAAGAAATCAACAATGATGTTGGCTGAGCGAAGCTGGCACCATGGCAGGCAAAGAGAAATAGCCAGCGCGATACCCATTTGTGTGATTTCCACATCGCCGGGAATCGGCTGGTCAAACAAAGCGCGGCTAATTACGCTGACGGTTGTCATCAAGCCAATGGCAAGTGCAACCAAAGAACCCAGCACACCCATCAGGTGGCCGAGTTTTTTGAGCAAAGCAAGCATCAGTGCTTACTTTTTCTTCAAGGTCGCGTTGTACTTTTTGGTCAAGTCTTTGGCGTCTTGCAGCATTTGCTTGCCTGGCAGGCCGCGCTTGTCCATATCCGACACCCAATCATCTTGCAGGCTGGCAGAAGCTGTCATCCAGCGATCTGTTTCAGCTGCGCTGAGTTGAATGAAGGTGTTGCCACGATCTTTGGCAGCTTTGCGGCCCACGGCGGTGGCTTCGTCCCAATAACGGCCGATGGTTTGCGAGAGTTCTGCGCCGCTGTTGGTATCAATGACCTTCTTCAGATCAGCAGGCAAGCTGTCGTATTTGGCTTGGTTCATCCCAAAAATGAAGCCTGCGGTGAACACGGAAGGGCGGCTTGGGTCCATTTCGGTGTGGAAAGTGCTGACCTCTTGCAGTTTGAAAGAGGGGATGATCTCCCAAGCAGTCAAAAAGCCGTCGATGGTGCCTTTGCTCATCGCGTCAGCCACCGCAGGAATCGGCATACCGACAGGCGTTGCGCCCAATTTAGCGAGCAAACGCGATGACTGGCGGCTGGCAGCGCGTACTTTCAGACCTTTGAAATCGTCCATTGCGCGGATACGTTTGTTGGATGTGCTCAGGAATCCGGGATCATGCACCCAAGTGGCAAGCATCTTGACGTTTTGGAATTCTTTGGTGGCGTACTTGTTGTAATAATCCCATGCTGCGCGCGATGCTGATTCGGCATTGAAAGTCATGAATGGAAGCTCAAAAGCTTCCATCACTGGAAAACGACCTGCCGTGTAGCCTGGAAGGGTGATGACGATATCGTCCACGCCATCACGCAAGCGGTCTACCAATTGAGCAGGTGTACCACCGCCGGAGACGGCCGGCAGAATTTGGCATCGGATGCGATTGTTGGATTCCTTAGCGACTTTGTCACACCAAGGTTGCACCACACGGTTGTGCCCCATCGCAACTGTCGGCCACATATGGTGAAATTTCAATACGACGTCTTGAGCCAGTGCGCCTAGCGCGCTGCCAGCAAGCAGAACGGCTGCGGCAACTTTCTTCAGTGCAGGTGATTTCATGGCGGGTCTCCAATAAATTAAAAAGTGAGGGATCGAGGAAGAATATACGTGCAATACGATATTTGGGAGAGAGGGAAAGCGATCATTCAGATATCTCAGGTCGGTATGCGCTATCGAGCGTGACACGCCCTTTGACGCGGGAAACGCAGACGCAAATTTGCTTATTGCTGCGCTTTTCATGCTCGCTGAAAAATACATCGCGATGCTCGATTTCACCATCGAGCGCCAAGACATCGACGACGCACAGGCCACATTCGCCGCGCCTGCAGCCAAACATCGCCTGGACGCCCTTTTGCTCAATGGCGTCCAGCAGGCTCATGCTGGGCAGAACTTCAAATGTTAAATTGTGTCGGGGCAGCAAAACCTCAAATGTTTGAGCGGCACCGCCGCCGCCGAAGGTTTCAAAGCGCAGCAAATGCTCTGGCCGCCCTGACGCAAGCCAGGCTTGACGAACGGCAGAGAGCATTCCGCTGGGGCCGCAAACATAGGCCTGTGCGAAGGCCGGCAGTTTGGCAAATGCTTTGGAAAAGTCGACGTTCGCATCCGTGTGGGTGTGTAAGCGCTCGCCCAGAAGTTGGCGCAGTTCTGGTTGAAAAGCCAATTCTTGCTGCTCGCGAGCACCATAAATCAACGAGACAGTCGCGCCTCGGCTGACGAGTTGCTGGCTCATACGAAGCATCGGCGTGATCCCAATTCCGCCAGCGATCAAGACATAGGCAGGTGCAGTGAGGTCGAGTTGGAAATGATTAAGTGGTGGGCTGATGTCTAGGCTATCGCCCGCATTCAACTGCCACATCGCCTGTGAGCCGCCGCGCCCGGGATCCGCGCGCTTGACGGCAATTTTCAGAAGATCTGGCGCTTCGGTCGGAAGCAGCGAATAGTGGCGAGTTTGCGGGCTTCCATTGATCTTGAGGAAAACCTGAATGTGCGCACCCGGCTGCCAAGATGCGACCTCTGCCAAAGCTGTGGTCGGAAGGCGCAGCGTGAGTTCTCGTACTGTGGGCGTGACAAGACGAACTGCCTCAATCCGGGCTTGCATGGCGTGTTTGGCGGTTTTCATGGTGATGCTTTAGCTGCTGCGTTTGCGAATGAGCTGAACACCGGGCATGCTGGAATGGGTCTCGCGCACAGCATCGCGCAGATTGCGCTGAGCCAAGCGCGAATGCTCGCGCATCACGGATTCAGCCCGAGAGCCCTCGCGCTGCTCAATGGCGTTCAATACTTGCCAATGCTGATCCTGCGCGACAATCAGCATGTCGCGTGCTTTGGGTGAGGTGGCCTGCAGCACTACAAAGGCCGAAGGGGAGGCAAACGGCATGCTCGCTGCCCGCTCCATTTCTCTTGGGAGCAGATCACTGCCCGAGAGTTCACCCAACAGATTGTGAAAGTTTTGATTCAGTCGAACGTAGATCGAAAAGTCCTCTTCGCTCAGTGATTGATTCTGTAAAAGGCCGTCGATTTGCAACAACACAGCGCGCGCTTCTGTGAGCAATACGGGCGCGGCGCCTCTCTCGGCCGCCAGCCGCGCCGCCAGGCCCTCGACCATGCCGCGCAGCTCGATCGCTTCCGACACTTCACGCTCGCTGAATGTGCGGACGCCAAATCCACCATAGGGCAGGGCTTGGAGTAAGCCTTCTTGTTCTAAACGCATCAGCGCTGCGCGGATGGGGGTGCGAGACACGCCCAGACGCTCCACCAAACTCAGCTCAGCAATGCGCACGCCAGCGGTCAGCTCGCCCGAAAGGATCATTTCTCGCAATTGGAGCTGCGCGCGTACTTGGGCGTTATCGCTCTCGTTGCTTCGCTCTGTACGAGTAGGGTTGAAGGTCGTAATGGTACTCATTTTTAGACAAAAATAGGCTTTTAGACCTTATATAAACTGCGTAACATGCTATTTAATGTATAGCAAAATACTATCTGGAGAAGAAGCCCGCTTCAAGCTGCTAAGCGGATTGGAATCACTGCATTCGGAGACTTTTCTCGCGCCACCAAACCGTCAATCAAACGCCGCGCCCACATCGAGCCCGCGTCAATATTGAGGTTGTAAAACGTATGGTCGGGATGTTCGTCAATCGCGATTTGCTGCGCTTCGAGCACATGCTCGTCTTCGCGGAAGATGCCTGCAACGCCTTCGCGCAGTTGGTGCGTGAGGCGCTGCTCGCCAATCAGGTAGTTGCGGGCAAAGGCCCAGAAATAGTGGCAGGAACCGTCGGTTTCTGGGGTGATGGTGTTGAGAACAATGCCATTCACGCCATGACTTCTATCGCTCAAACGGGCATCGCCTTGGTTGCCGCCGGGCGGAATTGCGCCGGTAGCGGTCTGCGCTACGCCCACATCAATCGTCACCGTGCAGGGCGCTTCAAAGCGAATGATTTGCCAGCGATCGACGGGGCCTTCGTAGCCCCGCGCTTGTTTGATTTGCCCTGCCCAAAAAGGAGGTGCCTCGATGTTTTCCATCCAGCGCGTGACGGTGGCGGTGCGGTCACCGTGGGTGGCAACGAAGGGCGCTTCAGCGACGGCAAGGTTTCCAATGGTCGAGCCGTGAACAAAAGTCTCGTGGGTTAAATCCATCAAGTTGTCGATGACCAAACGGTAATCGCAGGCCACGCGAATGACTTTGCCGTCGCCCGCCCAAGCAGCATCGTGATTCCAGTGAAGGTCGGGCACCAGCGCCGGATCAGCCAGCGCAGGATCACCAGGCCAAATCCAGACAAAGCGATGCTTTTCAATGACGGGATAGCTGCGCACGCAAGCCGCAGGGTTGATCGTCTCTTGGCTGGGCATGTGGGTGCACTTGCCTTGGCCATTGAATGTGAGGCCGTGGTAGCCGCAAACAACCTCATCGCCTTCTAAGCGGCCCATGGAAAGTGGCAGCAAACGATGCCAGCAAGCATCTTCTAGCGCGGCGACTTGGCCATTGCTTTGCCGATACATCACGATTTTTTGATTGCAAATCGTGCGCGGAAAAAGTGCTTTGGCAACTTCCACATCGTAGGCGGCGGCATACCAAGCATTGAGGGGGAAAGTCTGGGAAACGGTCTTCATGGATACGTATTGTATTCAGTATGCGAACAAAATGCATGATTGTGCCTATAATTTAAGCCAAATCAGCTATTCCTGTATTCAATGGCTCACTCCGAGTTTGGTTTAAGATGACCGGATCATCATCAGGAGACAAATATGACCGTGACACATCCCTTGCCCGCTCGCTACGACCACGTTGGGAGTTTTTTGCGACCCCAGTTCCTCTTAGAGGCCCGTGAAAAGAAGGCCAAAGGCGTCATCAGTGCGGAGCAATTGCGCGCGGTGGAGGACAAAGCAATCACGGAGATCGTGAAATTCCAAGAAAGCGTTGGCCTCAAAAGCATTACCGATGGCGAGTTTCGCCGCACCTACTTTCACTTGGATTTTTTGGAGCAGCTCGGCGGCGTGAAAGTGGGCGAGGCCACGCTTTCTATAGATGCACATGGCAAAGAGCATTTGGTGCCGCCTGCGATTTATGTGACCGATAAAGTCACGCATGCCAAACACATTCAAAAGGCCGATTTTGAATACCTCAAAACTCAGGTGGCTGCTGGTAACACACCAAAAGTCACGATTCCATCGCCAACGATGCTGCATTTTCGAGGTGGCCGTGCGGGCATTGACCGTAAAGCCTACCCCGAGCTTGATCCCGCTTTCTATGATGACGTGGCGCGTGCTTATGGAGATGAGCTGAAGTCTCTCAGCGCCGCCGGTTGCAATTACGTGCAGATGGACGACACCAATTTGGCCTATCTCTGCGACCCAAAAATGCGCGAAGCCGCGCGCAGCCGAGGTGATGATCCCGATGAGCTGCCGCACCGCTATGCGATGTTTATCAACAAGGTGGCGGCATACAAGCCAGAGGGCATGACGCTGGCCATGCATTTGTGCCGAGGCAACTTCAAGAGCACCTTTGCCGCCAGCGGGGATTACGAGCCGGTGGCTGAAGCCTTGCTCTCGGAAATGAACATTGACGCCTACTTTTTGGAATACGACGACGACCGCTCAGGCGATTTCCGCCCTTTGCGTTTCCTGAAAAAGGGCAAAACAGCCGTGCTCGGTTTGGTGACCACCAAAGTCGGTCAGATGGAAAGCAAAGACGCGCTCAAGCGTCGCATCGAAGAAGCCGCCAAATATGCGCCGCTTGACCAACTGGCTTTGTCGCCCCAATGTGGCTTTTCATCGACGGTGCATGGGAATTCTATTGCGGTGGAAGATCAGCGCAACAAGCTTCGCCTAGTGATCGAAACCGCTCAGGAAGTGTGGGCGTAAAGCGTCAAAGATGGTGGCAAGATGCTATTAAGTAAATAGCATCTTGTGCAATATAGATAAGGGCTAGAGGTCTAAAAAGCGTGAAAAATCAGGAATTTCGCCTCACGTTTGGCGATCTTCCAATGCCCTTGTTGCTCAATCAATTCATCATCAAATTCACCGATTTGCTGTAGCGGATCGGCTGGTCTGCCTTTTGCGCTGAGCGCTTGGCTTTCGTGGCTCGTCCAGAGCAGCACTTTGCTGCACACCCGTGCGCGCAGCGCGCCTGCAGGGCTGGCGGATAGGCCTTCGACGCGTTGGTTCATGAGCAAATGCTGTGTGATGCGCTGTGGATCGCGAGCGCGATATGCCGCTTCAATAGCTGCCGGGCCAACGATGGGCTCTCCACCAAGTCGGATTAAAACGCCATCGGCAGCAAAGCAGGCCGCAAAAGCGCTCAGATTGCGGCCGTCTTGGCAGTGCGCTGCTGCAATGATCAGATCGCGGCAGCGCTGCATTTGGGAGGCGTCAAGCTGCATCATGAGTGCATCCAAGCGTTGAGCAAGGAGGCCGTTTCTCGTGGGCGCTCCATCGGAGCCATGTGCCCAGCATCGTCCACAAAACGCAATTGCGCTGATGGAATCAAAGTGTGCATGGCTTCGTGTTGACTGGGTGGTGCCCAACTGTCTTGCCGGCCGCATGCGACCAAGGTGGGAATGCGAACTTCACGCAATACCGCGCTGGCATCTGGGCGCGCCAGCAAGGCGTTGATTTGTGCGGCAAACACATCGGCCGTCTTGCGCTCAAACATCGCGACGATAGATTCCATCAGCGTTGCATCCGTCAAACGCTGCGGGTGAACCATGCCTTGGCTCCATTGCTGGGCCATCGCTCTGACGCTTTGCGTGCGCGCCACATGTAAAAGCGCGAAGCGCTTAGTCTGCTCTTCTTCGCCTTTGGCGCCCGCTTCACGCGCGGCGAAACCGGAATCAAGCAGGGCGACGCGCACGACGCGCTCTGGCACAAGACGCATCACTTCGAGCGCCACGCGCGCACCC
>JANPAK010000477.1:0-15232 GCA_031429925.1 Variovorax sp. | reverse complement strand
GCTGATGTGCCGCCGCGCCTCCAGCCGCGTGGCTTTTGGCAAAACCGTGGCACAGCAAACCGTCACGCAAGAGCGTATTGCCGAAGCCCGCTGCAGAATTGATCAAGCCCGCTTGCTCACGCTGCGCACCGCTTGGCTCATGGATATGGGCGGTAACAAATTGGCGAAGAACGATATCGCGATGATCAAGGTGGTGGCGCCGAGCATGGCCTGCCAGGTGATTGATTGGGCCATGCAAGCGCATGGCGGTGGCGGTATGTGTGATGACTTCCCGCTCGCCTACTCCTACGCCGCAGCTCGCACGCTGCGCTTTGCTGATGGCCCGGATGAGGTGCATCGTAACGCCATCGCCAAATGGGAACTCGGCCGTTACGGCGCTTATGGCCGTGATGCACAAGTGCCGATCACACGGGGCTCCTGAATCTGCGCGCGCCATGTTCGCATGGCGCGCTGTTTCACGAGGCGTATTCGCTGGTTTGAGTATTGAAAAGCGGAAGAATTTGCAAAAATTCACCTCTAGCCCCTACAGAATATGCGCAGAATGCTACGGTATTTATAGCGGATACAAGGATTAAAATACTGGGATGCTAGATCCCAACTCCCTCCGTAAAGACCTTGATTCGGTCGTCGCCGCCCTGCAAAAGCGCAAAAGCCCTCAGCCTTACCTTGATGTGGTGGCCTACAGTGCTCTTGAAGCTGAGCGCAAGACCATTCAGATGCGTACCGAGGAGTTGCAAAACAAACGCAATACGCTCTCCAAATCCATCGGCATGCTCAAAGCCAAAGGCGAGAGCGTAGATGGCGTGATGGCCGAGACGGGCGCGATCAAGGCTGAGCTGGAAACTGCAGCCGCGAGAAATGACGCCATTGCTGCCGAGCTGCAGGGCATCTTGATGACGCTGCCAAATCTGCCGCACGAGAGTGTGCCTGTGGGTGCTGGCGAGGAGGGCAATG
This sequence comes from Variovorax sp., assembly GCA_031429925.1. Classification (GTDB taxonomy): domain Bacteria; phylum Pseudomonadota; class Gammaproteobacteria; order Burkholderiales; family Burkholderiaceae_C; genus JANMDU01. Next base: position 14,278 of record JANPAK010000477.1, on the reverse strand, counting down.
TGGAAGTACGCCGCTGGGGTACGCCTATGACTTTTGATTTTGCTGTCAAAGATCACGTCGATGTTGGTTCTCCGCTTGGCTTGGATGCGGAGACGGGTGCCAAGCTTTCAGGTGCCCGCTTCACCTTCATGAAAGGTCAAATGGCCAAGCTGCACCGAGCTCTCGCGCAGTTCATGCTCGACGTGCAAACCAATGAGCATGGCTACACCGAGTGCTACACGCCCTACATCGTCAACCGCGAAGTGCTTGAAGGCACGGGGCAGTTACCGAAGTTCGAAGAAGACATGTTTTGGGTCACGCGAGGCGGCGATGAAACGCAGGCCACGCAGTACCTGATTTCCACCAGCGAGATTTCGCTGACCAACTCTGTGCGCGAGCAAGTGCTCGCTGAGGGCGATCTGCCCATCAAACTCACTGCACACAGCCCTTGCTTTCGCTCCGAGGCGGGCAGCTACGGCAAAGACACCAAAGGCATGATCCGTCAGCATCAGTTTGACAAAGTGGAAATGGTGCAGATCACGCATCCCGAGAAGAGCTACGAAGCGCTGGAGCAGATGACGGGCCACGCCGAGGCGATCTTGCAAAAACTCGGCTTGCCCTATCGCGTGCTGGCGTTGTGCACCGGAGACATGGGTTTTGGCGCTGCCAAGACCTATGACCTCGAGGTGTGGCTACCCGCGCAAAACACCTACCGCGAAATCAGCTCCTGCTCCAACTGCGAAGCCTTCCAAGCGCGTCGCATGCAAACTCGCTTCAAAAATGCGCAAGGCAAGAATGAGCTGGTTCACACGCTCAACGGATCAGGGCTGGCTGTCGGCCGCACACTCGTGGCGGTGCTTGAAAACTACCAAAATGCAGACGGTAGCGTGACCGTGCCCGAAGTACTACGGCCTTACATGGGCGGGCAAGCCTTGCTCAAAGTCTGAGGCAGTGCGCGCGTTGCCGCGCGCACGATCAGTTCAGCTTACTTTTCTGGCGTCGATTGGCGGTGATCATGTTTGCCGGCATCGTGCGATGACATGTCGCAAGCCATCATGTCTTTGCCGTGCCCCATTGATTTTCCAGCCTCATGGCCACCCATCATGCCTTGCATTCGGCCATGTCCTGCGCCCATGCCCTGCATTCGATCGTGGCCTGAGCCCATGCCGTGCATGGAATGATTGTGCGGGGTCACGGTGTTGGGTGCCGAGGGGTCTGCGGTGGCAGCCCAAGTCACGCCGATCACGCTAGTCAATGCAGTAAGTAGGATAAGTTTTCTCATGGTGTTCTCCAAAGTAACAAAAAACAATCAGGCCACGCGGCCGATCGCGCAACTCACATAAGACTTAGCATTCGCCAAGCCTGCGCTGATGCCGCTGATGCTTCCCTTTTCGGGATAGCCCATGTGGCGCAGTTGCTCGGTGATCTTTCCGCGCAGCGTTGCCGGCGCTTGGACTTCTACCGTCTGGGACGCGCGGTTGACGGTGACATTGCTGACACCGTCAATCGACTTCAATCCCTTCAAAATGCTGGCTTCGCAGCCACCGCATTTCAGGTTCTCAATTTCAATTTGCATCGCTGCACTCATGATGTTTCCCTTTCAAGTCATCCGCTGAAACCTTTTCAGTGTGTGCTGTAAGTATGGTCAACCGCACGCCAAAGCAATATGATTGCAATCATATGAATCACACGATTCTTCCCCAACCCTTGATGGAGTTATTGCCCGATGGACTGCGGCAGCTCGCTACGGGATCTCTCATTCGCAAAGGGGAGCATGTCTTTTCCGTAGGCGTCGCGCCGCGCTGGATGTTTTACGTGGTCCGCGGTGAGGTGGCGCTCGAGCGTTCAGGCGCGCACGGCGAGCATGTGATTTTGCAGCGCTGCCGCAGCGGGTTTGTGAGCGAGGCCAGCTTGATGGTGGATGCCTACCATTGCGATGCCATCGCTCTCGAAGAGACGCAAGTCATCAAGCTGCCCGTCGGCGCGCTTCGATCTGAGTTGCAGGGCGACCCAAGTTTCGCCAATCGCTGGATGCGCACACTGAATGCCGAGATCATGCGCTTACGCATGCAATGTGAGCGGCTGAGCTTGCATTCCGTGCATGAGCGCTTGGTACATCTGATTCAAACCGAGGGCAAGGCAGGGCGCTATCCCGTCCCAACAGGCATTAAGACGCTGGCCGCCCAGTTGGGCGTGAGTCATGAAGCGCTCTACCGCACGATCACCGATTTGAAAAAGCAGCAATTGCTGGATCGAGCTGTAGATGAATTAGTGCTGTTACCAAAGCCCAAAGGGTGACAGGCTTGGATGGCGGAGCAGAACGCGTCACACAAACAATCCGCTACATGCCCAACAATGGGAATCTTGATTCTAATCCTGAACCGGGATTCGAACTCACGATAAAAGGCAATTTGTGGGCGCTTACTTTACTGAAATGGTTGCCGCTTTCAATCTTCGTCTATGCCCCGAATTTGGACGAGGTTGGAACCTGCACCTTCCGCCAAGTAACGGTTCAATGTAAAAGCTATCGGCGACATGCGATGCAATGCCTTATCAACATTGGCATTAATCTGAACTCGCCAACGGATATCAACGGCTATCTCCACAAACCGCGCGTCCAATTGTCTGATGACTTTTGCCAACGCATCTGCATTTGGAGAGCCAAACTTCAGTGGCGCAGCCTCTAAATTGGATTGATCGACGCGCAGAAGCGCCAACAACAACTCACAGGTATCGCGGAAGATCGTGCCGTACCGCCGCTCCACCTCAGTCCGCTTCTCCGCATTGACGACCTCAGATGGAACCCTTCTGAGTAAATTGTTTAGAGAACGCTGACATTGCCAAATAATCAGTCTTAGCGCACCCGATTCCTCTGCGAGTGACACAATGAACCCAGGGTTCCTCCATGCAGCGTTTCCGATCGCTCGGATTGACATACTTGCTAAGGCTGGGCTGAATGTGGCTGGGTTGGTGTGTCGATTCAAGTGATCCAACAACCGTTTCAATAACACAGCCCGTTCGCCGCGTCCATCTCCAACCAGCTTATCCATTAGTGTCAATATCTTTCTCGAAGATACGTCATCCGCAGCCATGTCATCAAGGCTAAGCAGCGTTTCAATAAGTTCTGGCGGCGCATCTGAATGCAGAAGTACGAGAATTTCGAGGGCTCGAGGTATTTGATTTGCGGCCTGAATTGGTGACTGTGACACGATACCAAGGAGATGATTGTTGAATTGCAACGCAAAGTGAGCCACTATTTGCAACCAATATTGAGCCACCGGTTTTTAAATAATTTGGCCTAGTCGGTTGTGGATAAGTTTAACTGTTCTGTATTTTTTACTCCTTTCCCTTTTGATTTCTTTGAGTTTTGATTGGTTGCTTGAGATTGCTTGAAGCGCCAACTCTCATTGCCAGTTTCAACAATGTGACAGCGATGCGTCAGGCGGTCTAGAAGTGCTGTGGTCATCTTGGCGTCCCCAAACACATTGGCCCATTCAGAGAAGTTCAGGTTGGTTGTGATCACCACGCTGGTTCTTTCATAAAGCTTGGACAGCAAATGAAACAGCAATGCTCCTCCAGACTGTGTAAAGGGCAAGTACCCCATCTCGTCCAGAACAACCAGGTCCACGTACATCAAGCGGTGAGCCAGTTGGCCGTGTTTGCTTTGAGACTTCTCAAGCTCCAGCGCATTCACAAGCTCCACCGTTGAGAAGAAGCGAACCCGTTTACCTTTGGCCCTTACCGCTTGAATGCCCAGGCTTGTTGCAAGGTGCGTTTTGCCAGTGCCGGGGCCGCCCACAAACACCACGTTTTGTGCGGTGTCTATGAACTGCAAGTCATGCAACTGCTTCACAAGTGCTTCATCCACGTGCGCTTGCTCAAACTCAAAGCCTACAAGGTCGCGGTGCGCGGGGAACCTTGCAGCTTTCATTTGATACGCCATCGAGCGAACTTCCCGCTGCGCCGTCTCTGACTTAATAAGCTGGTGCAGTACTACCTCGTGGTCTAGCGTCTTCATTCTGGCCGTGCCCAGAATCTCTGGCCAAGCACTAGCCATCCCATGCAAGCTTAAAGACTTGAGTCCATCAATCACATCGCTCATGATCCAACCCCCTGCTCATTTCTGAGCGCGTCGTAGCGCTCAAGGTTGGCCTGTGCGGGTATATTCAGTTGCAGCAGTGTTTCAATTTGCAGTCTCTCTTGGGTTGGCTCCTTCAGTCTACCCAACACATTCAGAATGTGCTCAGCGCTCACGCGCCCAGCTTGCAGTGCCAACTCGGTTGCCACCAATACTGCCTCAAGTCCGTGTAAGTTCACAGCCCCCAACACCTGCGCCATCACGCGGTCACCACCGGTGTGTTTGAGCAGTTGGCGCTGCAGCTCTTGCAAGGGAGCGGGCATCTCTTTGAATGGCGCGCCATTGCGCAGTGCCCCGGGCTTACGCTGAATGAGCTCAATATAGTGCTGCCAGTCGTAGATGGTCTGGTCACGCTCAAAGCTGCGGGTCAGTCTTACGAGGCTGCCGTCTTGGGCTACAACCAACAAAGTTTCTGGATACACGCGTAAGCTCACCATCTGATTGACCCACTCACACGGCACGCTGTAACGGTTGCGTTGGTAAGTAATCAAGGATGTGGAGCTGACCCGTACAGGTTGCTCCACATAGCCGTCAAAGGGTCTTGGGCATGGCATCAATCGAGCGACCTCGTCTTGCCACACATCGGCAATGGAGAGTTCCGGCCACTGGGGATGGGCCAACTCGCTCCACGAGGTTTTGCATGCGATTTGAAGCCAACCATTGAGCTCTGCCAAGCTGGCCCAGTGCCGCTCGGACGCTTCTCTCAGAACGCCCCGACGCCTGTCTTGTACGTTCTTCTCCACGATGCCTTTCTCCCAACCGGCGGCTCTGTTGCAGAACTCGTGCTCAAACAGGTAGTGGCCCGTCATCGCTTCAAAGCGGGCGTTGACGATGCGCTCTTTGCCGTGGCCCACTTTGTCGACGGCCGTTCTCATGTTGTCGTAGATGCCGCGCTTTGCTACACCTTCAAAGACAGCAAAGCCCCTTGCATGAGAATCAAATAGCATCTCGTGGGTTTGGGTGAAGTAGGCCACCAGCAAATACGCTCGGCTTGCTGCCAGTTTGATGTGGGCCACATCAAGGCGCCTTCTCAAACCGCCAATGACAAGATACTCACAACTCCAATCGAACTGGAACGCTTCGCCCAGCTCAAAGTGCATGGGCACAAAGCCAGCACCCCGAGGCTGGCTTTGCTCCTCGCGCCAATCTTTTGCAAAGCGGTAGACGGTTGTGCTGCTGCCCGAGTACCCCATGGCCTGTAGCGCTTCATACAAAGCTTTGACACCGCGGCGCTCGCGTTTGCTTCTATAGCTATCGGCTTTGAGCCAATTGCTCAATTGATCCTTAAAGGAATCCAGAACACCAAAGCTCGGCTGCCGCTTAGGGTATCTAGGCACAGTCACTTCTGCCGCTTGAAGCCACCGGGTTGCAGTGTTGCGAGAGATGCCAAGTTGACGGCTAGCTTGCCGGATGGAGACCTTGTCGCGAAGGACAAGTCTGCGTAATTTGCTCAAAGTTCCCACGTTGATCACTCCTTGCCCATCCTTGCTGAAAAATTAAGCAGGATAGGCGATTGGGGTGGCTCAAATTTGGATGCAAATTCTCTTCAAAGTGGCTCAGTTTTGGATGCCATTCAACAGGTATGTCCTCAAATTCTAGCGAGGCACGCCCTGCAACCCCATCTGAAGAAAAAGATATTTTCCGGCACCGGAGAGGAAGTCGAGTAAGTTAACTGGGCTATCTGATTACGAATTTTTCATAGCAGGCATCACTGAACCGAATCACAACTGTTCGATGCGGATCAAATCGACACCCATGCTGCGATAAGCATTGACCTCTGTACCGCACCCATAAAAGTCAGGAGGTTCTGAGACAAAACCGCTTTGAGACGGCTTTTTGGCCCGCTGCGTGACTACCGCAGTCAGGAGCCAGAGGCAAAAAACCCCGCGTGGTGCGGGGCTTCAGGCAACTTCCATTTGTGCATAGCCAGTTGGAAGTAGAGGTACTGGCGGAGGAGGAGGGATTCGAACCCTCGGTAGACTTGCATCTACGCCTGATTTCGAGTCAGGTACATTCAACCGCTCTGCCACCCCTCCGCAGCGTCTGTAGCGTGTATTTTAACATGGAGTTTTGCTACAAATTCAGTAGCACTCTGCGCAGATTCTATAACGGCGAAAAGGCTAAAACGGTTAAAAATTCTCTGATCTATACAGATTTCGGCGCTGTAGCGGCGCTTTTGTATTCATGCGTGCGCAATTGATCGAGCGTGACGAAATCAAGTGCTTTGACATGAGTGCTTTCGAGCACCACAGGAGGTGTAACGCCGGCTTCTAAGGCTTCGCGCCAGCGGCTTGCGCACAAGCACCAGCGGTCGCCCGCTTCAAGGCCAGCAAAGCGGTGCTCGGGGCGTGGGGTCATGAGGTCGTTGCCGCGCTCGAGCGAATACACCAAGAATTCTTGCGTGACGCGGGCGCAGACGACGTGCGTGCCATGATCATGCTCATCGGTTTTGCAGCAGCCGTCTCGGTAGTAGCCGGTGAGCGGGTCATACGAGCAGGGCACGAGCGGTGTGCCCAAGACGTTTTTAGCGGACAAACTCATCGACAGACTTACTTGCTCGGCACGCCGATCTGCGTCATCTTCATCGCTGAAGCGATCAGGGTGGAGACTTGCGTCATATCGCCGGGCACGATGAGAGTCGTAGTCGCATCTGCGGCCACTTTGCTGTAGGCCATCACAGCTTGCTCAGCCACTTTAAGCTGCACAGCTTGCAAGCCGCCGGGGCGCTCAATCGCTTGCGCGACGAAGGCGATGCCTTTGGCTGTCGCTTCGGCTACGGTGGTGATCGCAGCGGCTTGGCCTTCTGCATTGTTGATCGCCGCTTGCTTCTCGCCTTCGGAGCGGGCAATGGCCGCCTCGCGCTCGCCGGTGGCGATGTTGATCTGCTCTTGGCGGCGGCCTTCTGATGCGGCAATCAGTGCACGCTTTTCGCGTTCAGCGGTGATTTGCGATTGCATGGCATGCAAAATTTCTTTCGGGGGCGTGAGATCCTTGATCTCGTAGCGCAGCACCTTCACACCCCAGTTCAAAGCAGCCTCGTCAATCGAAGCGATCACTTGATGGTTGATCGTGGCGCGCTCTTCGAAGGTTTTGTCTAGCTCAAGTTTGCCGATCACGCTGCGCAGCGTGGTTTGCGCAAGTTGCGAAATCGCCATCAAGTAATTGCTAGAGCCATAGCTGGCTAATTTTGCATCGGTCACTTGAAAATACAAGATGCCATCGACTTGCAACTGCGTGTTGTCTCTCGTGATACACACTTGGCTGGGCACATCCAGCGGGATTTCTTTCAAGACATGCTTATAGGCAATTTTGTCAATGAAGGGGATCACGAAATTCAAGCCGGGTGTGAGCGTGTCGTGATATTTGCCCAAGCGCTCACGCACCCAAGCATGCTGCTGCGGCACAATGCGCACCGTGCGCGAGATAAAGATGAACGCGAGAACGAGAAGAATGATTGCGATTTCCATGATGCACTTTCAGTTTAAATTTTTTCCACTACCAGGCGACTGCCGACAACTTCTTTGACGCAGTGTAGGCCGCTGGTGCGGTCGCTTTCGTGTAAGGCCAAGACTGTCCATTGGGCTCCGCGGTAGTTGACTTGTGCTGTGCCGTCCGAATTCCATGAATCTACCTGCACTTGAGCGCCGATGTCTTGGTTGACATTGGGGTTGGCTTGTGCGGGCGCAGATTTAGATCGACGCTCCCGCAGTTTGCTGAAATGCCAGAGCAAAGTGGTGATGATGCTGACAGCAGCCGCCACAATGATCTGCTCGGTCAGTCCTGCCCCCGCGTGAGCTGCGAGCGCACCTGCTACACCACCTATTGCGACCGCCAATAGGTAGACCGTGCCTGTGAGCAACTCAGCGATGACCAAGGCTACGGCTGCAACCCACCAAAATGTGGCTGTATCCATGACAAATCCTCCGATGTCTGTGATGCGCCACATTTTGGGGCAAAACTCCAAACTTGCAAGGTCAAGAGCAGCGAAAGTCCTTACACTTCGCGTTCTACCTGCTTCCAAGGGCGTACCGCCATGAAATTTCGTTTTCCCGTCGTCATCATTGACGAAGATTTCCGCTCTGAAAATAACTCAGGCTTGGGTATCCGCGCGTTGGCTCAGGCCATTGAGCAGGAGGGTTTCGAGGTGCTCGGGGCCACAACCTATGGCGATTTGAGTCAATTTGCGCAGCAGCAAAGCCGCGCCAGTGCCTTCATTTTGAGTTTGGATGACGACGAATTCACGCCTGGCCCAGATCTTGATCCTGCCGTTTTGAACCTGCGCACCTTCATCCAAGAAGTGCGCCGCAAGAATGCCGATGTGCCGCTGTACATCTATGGCGAAACCAAAACCAGCCGCCATTTGCCGAACGACATCTTGCGCGAGCTGCACGGCTTCTTGCACGCTTTTGAAGATACACCCGAGTTTGTGGCCAAACACATCACGCGCGAAGCCAAGAGCTATTTGGAAGGTATTCAGCCGCCATTCTTCAAAGCCTTGCTCGACTACGCCGAAGATGGTTCGTATTCATGGCATTGCCCCGGCCACTCGGGCGGCGTGGCTTTCCTAAAATCCCCCATCGGTCAAATGTTTCACCAATTCTTCGGTGAAAACATGCTGCGCGCCGACGTGTGCAACGCGGTAGAGGAGCTGGGCCAATTGCTTGATCATGATGGCGCGATTGGTGAGTCTGAAAAAAATGCCGCGCGGATTTTCAATGCGGATCATTGCTTTTTCGTGACCAATGGCACCAGTACCTCCAACAAAATGGTGTGGCATCACACGGTTGCGCCCGGAGACGTCGTTGTTGTAGATCGCAATTGCCATAAATCGATCTTGCATGCGATCGTGATGACGGGTGCGATTCCGGTGTTTCTCAAGCCCACGCGCAACCATTTCGGTATCATCGGCCCGATCCCCAAAGAAGAGTTTGAGCCAGCCAGTATCATGGCCAAGATCAAGGCCAATCCGCTGCTCAAGGGTGTGGATCCAAAGAAAGTGAAGCCCCGCGTACTCACGCTCACACAGTCCACCTACGACGGCGTGCTCTACAACACCGAGACCATCAAAGGCATGCTCGATGGCTACATAGAGAACCTGCATTTTGATGAAGCTTGGCTGCCCCACGCTGCCTTCCATTCTTTTTATGGCACTTACCATTCGATGGGTAAAAAGCGCGTGCGCCCAAAGGAGGCTGTGGTGTATGCCACGCAATCCACCCACAAGCTGCTCGCCGGTATTTCCCAGGCCAGCCATGTGCTCGTGCAAGATGCACAAAACCGCAAACTCGATCGCGCTTTATTCAATGAAGCGTATCTGATGCACACCTCGACCAGCCCTCAGTACGCCATCATCGCCAGCTGCGACGTGGCCGCCGCCATGATGGAGCCCCCCGGCGGCACAGCTTTGGTTGAAGAGAGCATTGCCGAAGCGCTTGATTTCCGCCGCGCGATGCGCAAGGTCGATGCCGAATACGGCAAAGACTGGTGGTTCAAGGTCTGGGGGCCAGACAAGCTGGTTGAAGACGGCATCGGCAAGGCGGATAACTGGATCATCAAAGGCGAAGCGCGCACCACGAAGAAAGGCGAAAACGTCGCCAGCAATTGGCATGGCTTCGGCAATTTGGCCGAAGGCTTCAACATGCTTGATCCGATCAAGAGCACGATCGTCACGCCCGGCATGGACTTGAACGGCAAATTCGCCAAGACCGGCATCCCGGCCAGCATTGTGAGCAAATTTCTCGCTGAGCACGGTGTGATCATCGAGAAGACCGGGCTCTACAGCTTCTTCATTATGTTCACGATCGGCATCACCAAAGGCCGCTGGAACACGCTGCTGGCTGCACTACAGCAGTTCAAAGACGATTACGACCGCAATCACCCGATGTGGAAGATCCTCCCCGAGTTTTGCCAGAAACACCCGCATTACGAAAAGATGGGCTTGAAGGATCTTTGCCAGCACGTGCACAACCTCTACGCCAAATACGACATCGCCCGCTTAACGACCGACATGTACCTCTCCAGCCTAGAGCCCGCGATGACGCCTTCGGACGCGTACGCCCACATCGCCCGCCGCAAAACAGAGCGCGTGGAAATCGACCACCTAGAAGGCCGCATCACGGTTGGCTTGGTCACACCCTACCCACCCGGCATCCCTCTCCTGATCCCCGGCGAAGTGTTTAACAAACGTATCGTGGACTATTTAAAGTTCAACCGCGAATTCGCCAAAGAATGCCCGGGCTTTGAAAATGACATCCACGGCTTGGTGGAAGAAGTGGGCAAAGATGGCGTGAAGCGCTACTTCGCAGATTGCGTGAAGGCTTAGTTTTTAAGCCTTTTTGGCGCTTAGCCCTTTTAAATACTGCGTGAGTTGCTATTTATTTAATAGCAACTCACGTTGTGGTCAAGCCTCTTGTCCAAGCGCTGAAACGACCGCCGCGCCCATCTGCGCTGTGCCGACCTTCGTTGTGCCTTGGGCATAGATGTCTGGCGTGCGCAGGCCTTGAGCCAAGACCTTCTTCACAGCGTTTTCAACCCGTTCAGCGGCCTGAGGTTGATTGAGCGAAAAGCGCAACATCATCGCGGCAGAGAGAATCGTGGCCAGTGGATTGGCGATGCCTTTGCCTGCAATGTCGGGGGCACTGCCGTGGCTGGGTTCGTACAAGCCTTGGTTATTGCTGTTCAGGCTAGCGCTGGGCAGCATGCCAATCGAGCCAGTAAGCATGCTGGCTTCGTCTGAGAGGATGTCGCCAAACATGTTGCCCGTGACGATCACGTCAAAGGCTTTCGGAGCTTTGACAAGCTGCATGGCGGCGTTATCGACATACATGTGGTCAAGTTTGACTTCAGGGTATTGAAGGCCGACTTCGGTAACCACATCTTTCCAAAACTGGAAGGTTTCGAGCACGTTGGCTTTGTCGACGCTCGTGACCTTTTTGCTGCGCTTCATCGCTGCTTGGAACGCCACATGCGCGATACGCTCGATTTCAGGACGGCTGTAGCGCATCGTGTCAAACGCTTCTTCTGCGCCGGGAAAGTGACCGTCGGTCGCCACTCGGCGACCACGCGGTTGGCCAAAGTAAATATCGCCAGTCAGTTCGCGGATGATCAGAATGTCCAAACCGGAAATCAACTCAGGCTTGAGACTGGACGCACCCACGAGTTGCTCATAGCAAATCGCCGGTCGGAAGTTGGCAAACAGGCCGAGGTTTTTGCGCAGACCCAAAATCGCTTGCTCTGGGCGTAAAGGGCGATCCAGCTTGTCGTATTTCCAGTCGCCCACCGCGCCGAACAAAATCGCATCGGCTTCTTTAGCGAGCTTGAGCGTGGCTTCTGGCAACGGATGTCCATGTGCCTCGTAAGCTGCACCGCCTACGAGAGCCGACTCCATTTCAAACTTCAAATCGAGGGCTTTGAGGACTTTGACTGCCTCGGCAACGATTTCCGTGCCGATACCGTCGCCGGGGAGAATGGCGATTTTCATAATTAAATTGCGAGTGAGATATGCAAACCAACCGACTTAGCCGCGATCGTTATCGCGTGTTGAAGTGTCTTGTGGAGTTGGAATGACAGGAATGCTGCTGTTAATACCAATTGCACTTTCGGCTTTACGCAGCTCATTGCAGAGGTAGCTGTTTGCGCGCGGCGTGCTCTGTGCTTGGCTGCACAATTCACGCAACGAATTGGCAGCCTGTTGGTTGCTCATCACTGCACGCATTTCTACCGGTAGTTTATTGATGACGAGCACATTTTCCACATTAACGCATTGGCTTTGATTACTTCGCCGGTAGTTCGCATCTTTACAAGCATTGACCAACGTCGACAAGTCACCGCGGTTCATCAGTGCCTGAATTGCAGGATTTTTCAATAAGTCGTCTAACAAACCTGCTTGCGCAGGCATTGTGAAGCTTGAAACTAAACCAGCGACGAGCAACAAGGCAATCTTCATGATGGTTTCTCCTGCGTGAGTTTAAGCATGATAAGCCAGCCAGGGTTTGGTGGCTAGCCGCTCGGCTTCGAAAACCTTGATCTTCTCGCTGTGGCGCAGCGTCAGGCCAATGTCATCGAACCCATTGATCAGGCAGTATTTGCGGAAGGCATCGACTTCAAAGGGAATACTCTGGCCGTCGCCCTTGAGGATGACTTGCTTCTCCAAGTCGATCGTAAGTTGATAGCTAGGGAAGGCATAAACTTCGTCGAACAGTTTCGCAACCGTCGCTTCAGGGAGCACGATGGGCAGCAAGCCGTTTTTGAAGCAGTTGTTGAAGAAGATATCGGCATAGCTGGGTGCAATCAGGGTCCGAAAGCCATATTGTTCAATCGCCCACGGCGCATGCTCTCGGCTGGAGCCGCAGCCAAAATTTTTACGCGCTAGAAGCACGCTCGCTCCGGTATAGCGCGGTTGATTCAGCACGAAGTCTGGATTGGGTTTGCGATCAGCCAACTTTGAATATGGCTCGCCCACATCCAGAAAGCGATCTGCGTCAAACAGGTTGTCACCAAAGCCGGCCTTGCTGATGCGTTTCAAGAATTGCTTTGGGATGATTGCATCGGTATCGACGTTTTCCCGGTCGAGTGGGGCCACCAAACCTTTGTGGACAGTAAATTTGTTCATGGCTACTTCTTCTTAGCGGCGTCTTCGAGCTTCTCGCCGGCCTTTTGGAGGTCTTGGCCCACACCCTTGACCGTATTGCAGGCAGACAGGGCAAAGCAAAATGTAAGAACGATGGCACAGGCAAGTGTTTTCATGCTGATTTCCTTAGGTAGTTTCGGCAAATGAGATTTCATGCAAAACGTCGAATATCGACAAAGTGTCCATGCACCGCCGCAGCGGCTGCCATGGCGGGCGATACCAGATGGGTGCGCCCCCCCGTGCCTTGACGGCCTTCGAAATTGCGGTTGGAGGTAGATGCGCAGCGCTCGCCGGGCTCCAGACGGTCGGCGTTCATGGCCAAGCACATGCTGCAGCCCGGTTCACGCCACTCGAATCCGGCAGCCTTGAATATCTCATGCAAACCCTCGCGTTCGGCTTGGGCCTTTACCAAGCCCGAGCCCGGCACGACCATGGCTAGCTTGACGTTCTTCGCCACTTTTTGGCCAAGACGCTTGACGGTGGCTGCCGCTTCTCGGATGTCCTCAATGCGGCTATTGGTGCACGAGCCTATGAACACCTTATCGACGGTGATGTCGGTCAGCGCTTTGTTGGGCTCGAGCCCCATATATTTCAACGCGCGCTCGATGTCGTTGCGCTTGGTCGGATCTTTTTCTTTGTCAGGGTCAGGCACCCGGCCCTCCACGCCGAGCACCATCTCTGGCGATGTGCCCCAGGTGATTTGCGGCTGGATTTGCGTGGCATCGATTTCAACAACTGCGTCAAACTTGGCGTCAGGATCGCTTTGCAGCGTGCGCCAATAGGCGTTGGCTTGCTGCAACACGACGCCGGTCGGCGACATGGGGCGGCCTTTCACGTAATCGATGGTTTTCTCATCGACGGCAACCAGACCAGCGCGCGCGCCAGCTTCAATCGCCATATTGCAGACGGTCATGCGGCCTTCCATGGAAAGACCGCGAATTGCATTGCCACCAAACTCAATACAGTAGCCCGTACCGCCTGCAGTGCCGATCTTGCCAATGATGGCCAGCACCACGTCTTTCGCCGTCACACCTTTTTGCAAAGCGCCCTCCACCTTGATCAGCATATTCTTAGATTTTTTCTGCTGCAATGTATTGGTGGCAAGCACATGCTCCACCTCGCTCGTGCCAATACCATGCGCTAGCGCGCCGAAAGCACCGTGCGTACTGGTATGCGAGTCACCGCAGACGACTGTCATGCCCGGCAGTGTCGCGCCTTGCTCAGGCCCCATCACATGCACGATACCTTGCGCTTTGGAGAGAAACGGGTGGTATGCGGCGGCACCAAATTCTTTGATGTTCGCGTCTAGTGTGGTGATTTGCTCTTTGCTAACGAGGTCGGCGATGCCATCGTAGCCCAGCTCCCAGCCCGTGGTGGGGGTGTTGTGATCGGCAGTTGCGACCACGGTTGACACGCGCCAGACCTTACGGCCTGCTTGGCGCAGCCCTTCGTAAGCCTGCGGGCTGGTAACTTCATGCACCAAATGGCGGTCAATGTAGAGGATGGCGGTACCATCTTCCTCGGTGTGGACG
>JANPAK010000476.1:0-1796 GCA_031429925.1 Variovorax sp. | reverse complement strand
AAAATCTATGAGTTCTACGCCGCGCTATCTGGTGCGATTGACATTCCCATTATGGTTCAAGATGCACCCGTGAGCGGTACAACGTTGTCGGCCGTTTTTTTGGCGCGTATGGCCAAAGAAATCCAAAACGTCTGCTATTTCAAAATTGAAATGCCTGGCGCGGCCAGCAAACTGCGCGAATTGATTCGTTTGGGCGGCGATGCGATTGAAGGCCCTTGGGATGGTGAAGAAGCGATCACCTTGCTCCCCGATTTGGAGGCCGGTGCGACGGGCGCGATGACTGGAGGCGGCTACCCTGATGGTATCCGCATGATCATGGATGCTTGGGAAGCCGGGAGGCGCGACGAAGCCATAGCGCAGTACACCCGCTGGCTGCCACTGATTAACTATGAAAACCGTCAAGGCGGCATCCTCTCAGCTAAAGCTCTGATGAAAGAGGGTGGCATCATCGCCTGTGAAGCTCCCCGTCACCCGTTTTCCGCGATGCATCCTGAAGTGCGCAAAGGCCTGATTGAGACGGCCAAACGGCTGGATCCGCTTGTGTTGCGCTGGTCTTTGTAAGCGCCTCGAGCGCAGCAAAGACCAATCTCGATCAGACGATAGTTTCCGGTAAGCCGTCGCCCTGCTAATCCCAAGCTTCCTGGCCGCCGCGCTGCCCAGATGCGCGTCAAATCGCCGCCGCCAAACGGTGGAAAATATCTCGGTGGCATGTGCGATAGGCTGAGCTGAATCAGAAGCCCCCAGCATTCCAGCCGCATGTTGAGAATTTTTGAATGCTGCACTGCACACAAGGGTTTACCGCAAGTGCCGATTTGCCCAGTTGACCAACAATGACCTTTGGATTTCAAAGTCATAGCTCTGGCTGTTCAGGGCGAATCTTCAGGAGACCTTTATGCAAAAGATGTTGCACATCAACCCGGATAAATGCACGGGCTGTCTACAGTGCGAAATGGCGTGTTCATACGAAAACTATGGCACTTTTGCCACCAGCAAATCGCGCATCAAGGTGTTTGATTTCCATCACACCGGCAAAAAAGTGCCCTACACCTGCACGCAATGCGATGAGGCATGGTGCCTGCATGCCTGCCCGGTAGAAGCCATCACGATTGACAAAGCGACCGGCGCGAAAGTGGTGAATGATTCCACCTGCGTGGGATGCAAAGTCTGCACCATCGCCTGCCCGTTTGGCACGATCAACTACGTGCAGGAAACCGGAAAAGTCCAAAAGTGCGACTTGTGCGGCGGCGATCCTGCTTGCGTGGAGGCTTGCCCCACCACAGCGATTACCTTCGTGGATGCCAACTGGACGGGCATCGACAAAATGAAATCTTGGGCAGACAAGCTGGGTAACCAGCCATCGGCTTCCTGAGGCTTTGCGGGACAGACCTGCGCAAAGCGCTGCTCTGTCCTCAATTGATTGAAACATTAGGAGAAACATCATGTCTTGGGCTGGAAAAATCCTTCGCGTTGACCTCACCGCCGGCACAGTGAAATCTGAGCCGCTGAACAGCAACTGGGCGCGTGCCTACATTGGCTCACGCGGCCTCGCTGCAAAATACCTCACCACTGAAGTCGATCCCAAAGTCGATCCGCTGGCACCCGGTAACAAAATTTACTTCACCACCGGGCCTTTGACGGGCACGATGGCCTCCACCGGAGGGCGCTACACCGTCTCGACCAAGAGCCCACTGACGGGAGCGATTGCTTGCTCTAATTCAGGCGGCTACTGGGGTGCAGAGCTGAAGATGGCCGGCTGGGACATGGTTGCCATCGAAGGCAAATCTGCCAAGCCGGTG
>JANPAK010000475.1:0-8178 GCA_031429925.1 Variovorax sp. | reverse complement strand
CGAGGAAAAACATGAAGGAATGCGAGATCGGCATGCCCTTTGCCGCGTTCCAGACAATGCCCTGCATGTTGTGCTTGGGCTGGTGCAACTGCAATTGCCTGTCGTCAAAACGCCAGCCCATCTCGCAGCACAAACGCAGCGAATTGTTGATATGGTGGCCAAGGCGCGGCGCAACATGCCCAGTATGGACTTGGTGGTGTTTCCAGAGTACAGCTTGCATGGCCTCTCGATGGACGTGAACCCAGAAATCATGTGCAGCTTGGATGGCCCGGAGGTTGCGGCGTTTAAGCAAGCTTGCATCGCCCAAAAGATATGGGGATGCTTCTCCATCATGGAGTTCAACCCCAACGGCAACCCTTACAACAGTGGTCTCATCATCGATGATCAAGGCCAGGTCGCTTTGTACTATCGTAAGTTACATCCTTGGGTGCCGGTTGAGCCTTGGGAGCCGGGCAATTTGGGTATTCCAGTGATTGCAGGGCCGCGCGGCATAAAGATAGGCTTGATTATTTGTCATGACGGCATGTTCCCCGAAATGGCGCGAGAGTGCGCATACAAAGGCGCTGAGGTGATGATCCGCACTGCTGGCTACACTGCACCGATTCGCCACAGCTGGCGTATCACCAATCAGGCCAATGCATTTCAGAACCTCATGGTCACGGCCAGTGTATGTATGAGTGGTAGCGATGGGACGTTTGACTCCATGGGCGAGGGCATGTTTGTTAACTTTGATGGCGTGCCATTGGTTATGGGCAGCCATCGCCCTGACGAGATCATCACTTGCGAGGTGCGCCCTGATTTGGTACGCGAAGCGCGGGCGCATTGGGGCGTGGAAAACAACCCCTACCAGCTCTATCACAGGGGGTATGTGGCAGTGAAAGATGGTGCGCAAGATTGCCCATACACGTTTATGCAAGACATGGTGGCCGGGCGTTACAAGCTACCTTGGGATGCAGTTATCGTTGAGCGCGATGGACGCTCCTGCGGCTTTGAACCCCCTGATCGCGACTATGACCCCAGCAATATGCTCCCGACCCCTGCCAATTGATGCTGACTTTGCTCATGAAAAACTTTCCGAGCCTCTCATCCCAACCCTACGCCTGGCCGTTTGATGGGGCTTTTACGCCCATGAATACGGCCTTGCTGGTGATCGACATGCAAACTGATTTCTGCGGTATCGGCGGCTATGTCGACAAGATGGGCTACGACCTATCGCTCACGCGTGCGCCGATCAAACCGATTGCAAGTGTGATGGCACGAATGCGAGAGCTTGGTTTTCACATCATTCACACCCGTGAAGGGCACCGCCCCGACCTTTCTGACTTGCCTGCCAACAAGCGCTGGCGCAGCCAACGCATTGGTGCGGGTATTGGCGACCCAGGCCCATGTGGCCGCATCTTGGTGCGCGGTGAGCCCGGTTGGGAAATCGTTGCCGAGCTCGCACCGCTATCTGGCGAAATCATCATCGATAAGCCCGGAAAAGGCTCGTTCTGCGCCACCGATCTAGAGCTGATTTTGCGAACCCGCGGCATTTCCAATTTGGTACTGACAGGTATCACGACGGATGTGTGCGTGCACACGACGATGCGTGAGGCCAATGATCGGGGCTTCGAGTGCATTGTTCTGGGCGACTGCACGGGTGCGACCGACTTGGGCAACCACTTGGCTGCGCTCAAGATGATCACGATGCAAGGCGGGGTGTTTGGTGCGGTTACAGAGTCAAATGACCTGTTGCAAGCTTTGTCTTGAAGTGAGTCAACAATGCGCGCTCTAGCTCTGAGTACTCTGGAATTGACAAAGCGCTTTGGTGACTTCGTAGCACTCGATGCGGTTAGCTTGAAAGTTCGCGCTGGCACGGTGCATGCCTTGCTGGGCGAAAACGGAGCGGGTAAGTCAACTTTGGTGAAGTGTTTGGTAGGGTTCCATACCCCCGATGCAGGCTCAATCCTTGTGAACGAACGTGAGGTTGACATTAGCACACCGCAGATTGCAAGGAGTGTGGGCATTGGGATGGTGTATCAGCACTTTACTTTGGTCCCTTCAATGAC
Source organism: Variovorax sp. (assembly GCA_031429925.1). Classification (GTDB taxonomy): domain Bacteria; phylum Pseudomonadota; class Gammaproteobacteria; order Burkholderiales; family Burkholderiaceae_C; genus JANMDU01. The sequence goes on along the minus strand of JANPAK010000475.1, from coordinate 6,130 downwards.
TGTCGCTCAGAACTTGGCTCTGGGTAAAGGTGGACTGCCCGCCGTGATCGATTGGTCGAAGCAGCTTGAAAGCATGCAAAGCTTTATGCAGGGCATGCCCTTTCAGTTGGACTTACAGGCGACGGTAGCCAACCTGTCTGCGGGAGAAAAGCAGAAGACCGAGATTCTCAAGCAGTTGTATGCAAACAACCGCTTGTTGATTCTGGATGAACCCACATCGGTGCTTACGCCAACAGAAGCTGACGAAGTTCTCGGCGCGATACGCAGCTTAGCGCATCGGACCGAGATTACGGTCGTGCTGATCACGCACAAGTTTCGCGAGGTGCAGGCGTACGCTGATGATGTGAGCATCTTGCGTCATGGGAGGTATGTTGGTGGCGGCCCAGTCTCTGACTTTCCACCCGACCGTTTGGCCAGTTTGATGGTAGGGAGTAGTTTAATGGAGCGTATCAGCCATGAGCGTGTGCGCCCTTCGACAACGCCGCTGCTACAAGTCAAGAGCCTGAGTGCGCTCAGTGAGGCGGGCATCGCCGCTTTGTTTGAGGTGAGCTTTGAGGTCGCACGGCACGAGATTGTCGGTATCGCTGGCATCTCCGGCAACGGCCAAAAGCAAATGATTCAGGCTCTCTCGGGTCAGATTCCGCGCAGCGGCGGAGACGTTCTCGTGCATGGTAAGCCGTTCAACGGAACCCGTCAGGACTATCGCGATGCAAAGTTGGCTGTCTTGCCTGAGGAACCTTTGGCCAATGGCGCCGTGGCGCAGCTGACTGTTTCGCAGAATATTGCGCTGCGCAGCTTTGATCAAGCGCCACACGCGCGTTGGGGTTGGCTTCAGCCCGCCTCCATGAGAGCCGCTGCACAGCAGTTGATTGCTGAATACGGAGTGAAGACACGAGGCCCCGATGCCGCAATTGGCACGCTTTCGGGCGGTAATGTCCAGCGCTGCGTTCTCGCGCGTGAGCTGGCCGCAGACGCACAAGTATTGATCGTGATGAATCCGGTTTTTGGGCTCGATTTTGCGGCTGTGGCTGATATCCACGAGCGCCTGCTGCAAGCTCGCCAGCGCGGTTGCGCGATCCTGCTGATCAGCGAGGACTTAGATGAACTGCTTGAGTTGTCGGATCGCGTGTTGGTGATGCACTCAGGTCGCATCGTTTACGAAAGCGGTCATCCGCGGGAGGAGCGCCAAGTGATTGGCTTGGCGATGGGTGGCCAGATGTCTGCCTTACATGAGGATGCGACAGCATGAAATCAATCACTGCACTGCCCTTTGCTTTTAAGTACGAACCAGAACATACCGCTTTGCTCATGATTGATATGCAGCGTGACTTCATTGAGCACGGTGGCTTTGGAGAATCTTTGGGCAATGACGTCACTCATTTGCAGTCTGTGGTTCCCGTTGCGCAGCAACTACTGCAATGGGCTCGTGACCAAGGCATGACGGTGGTGCACACAAAAGAGTGCCATAAGCCGGATCTATCTGATTTGCCGCTAGCCAAAAGAAATCGGGGCGACCCTAAATTGCGTATTGGTGATCTTGGCCCCATGGGCAGGTTACTCATTGACGGAGAGACCGGTAGTGATTTCATTGAGGCTTTGAAGCCGGTTATCGGCGAGATTGTGATTGCCAAACCGGGAAAGGGTGCGTTTTACGCCACGGACCTTGCGGTACAACTTGATCAACGAAGCATCCGCAGTCTGATTGTTGCTGGAGTCACAACGGAGGTTTGCGTGCAGACCAGCATGCGCGAAGCCAATGACCGGGGTTATGAATGCCTTCTCGTGTCCGATGCCACAGCCAGTTACTTCCCGCAGTTTAAGCGGGCCACGTTAGAAATGATCGTGGCGCAAGGCGCAATCGTTGGTTGGGCAACTGACTTTTCCAGCTTGAGGTCAAGCAGTTAGTTTTGGCACGGCACTTGCATTCAATCTTGTATCCAAGATTGAATACTTAATGATCGTGCAAGCCAAGCCATCTTCTCTGCTGTCTCGCTCTTCCGCCAATGATGTGGCGGATACGGCGTGGATCCATCGCCCAGCGGAACCACTTTTTGGTGCGCAAGCATCCGGTTCGATTCGGGGCTTGAGCTATGCAGTTAAAGACAATATTGATGTGGCCAATTGGCCCACGACCGCAGGCTGCCCGGCCTTTAAATACACGCCGTCACGCCACGCCGCCGTGGTGCATCGATTGCACCAAACTGGAGCAATACTGCGCGGCAAGACCAACCTTGATCAGTTTGCCTGTGGTCTCAACGGCACGCGATCGCCCTATGGTGTCGTGCCTAACGCGTTGAACTCAGCTTATGTCAGTGGCGGCTCCAGCTCGGGATCGGCTTATGTTGTAGCGACAGGTCAGGTGGATTTCGCTCTTGGCACGGACACGGCAGGTTCCGGCCGGGTCCCAGCGGGTTTGAATAATATCGTTGGGCTCAAGCCATCGCGCGGCTTGATCAGCACCACCGGTGTGGTACCCGCCGCGCAAAGCGTGGATTGCGTCTCGATCTTTGCGGGTACGGTGGGCTTGGCGGTGGAAGTCTTGCAACAGGCCATCGGCTTTGATGCAAGCGATCCGTATTCACGCGCCTTGCAGCTTAAGACGGAGCCTTTGCCAGCGCAGTTCAGGTTTGGCATACCAGATCAGTTGGAGTTTTTTGGTGATGCGTTGGCTGAGAAAGCGTTTGCGCAGGCGGTTGATCGTATGGGCAGCATGGGCGGCATTGCCGTGAAGATCGATTACGCGCCGCTCAAGCAAGCCGCTTCATTGTTGTATGAGAGCGCTTTGGTGGCGGAGCGTTACGCCGCAATCCGCGAATTCTTTGATACACACGAATCCGAAATCATCGAGCCTGTACGAAGCATCATTTCTCAGGGTCGTCAGTACAGTGCAGCTGATTTGTATGACGCACAACTCAAACTCAAACGCTTAGAGCAAGTCGCGCGGTCGATGTGGGAAGACGTCGATCTACTTGTGGTGCCAACTGCCCCCACGCATTACACGATCGCGCAAATGCAGGCCGATCCAGTTGCGCTCAATCGCAATCTTGGTGCATACACAAATTTCGTCAATCTGCTCGACTACGCCGCGCTCTCCGTGCCCAGCAGCATGCGTGCGGATAGCCTGCCTTTTGGCATCACCTTGATTGGCCCCTGCGCCAGTGATTTGCAGCTCGCGCAACTCGGTCAGCGCTACCACCATGCGAGCGCCTTGTGGATGGGCGCAACCGGCCAGCCCTTACCTGACGCGCAGCCGATTGCTGGCATGCAAGCGAGGGCGACAGTGCGTGTGGCCGTTGTGGGCGCGCATCTGTCGGGCATGCCTCTGAACGGTCAGCTCACTGAACGCGGCGCCCGTCTTGTGTGTGAAGCCAAGACCGCAGCAAGCTACCAATTCTTTGCTCTGCCTGGTACCACGCCACCCAAGCCCGGCCTGTTGCGTGTGGCCAGCGGCGCTGGCACGGCCATCGCATTAGAGATCTGGGACATGCCCGTGCAACATTACGGCTCTTTCGTGGCCATGATTCCGTCGCCTTTGGGCATTGGCAGTGTCGAGCTGTCAGACGGCTCATCGGTGCAAGGCTTTCTCTGCGAAGCCCAGGCCGTGCAAGGAGCTTTAGATATTTCCCATCTCGGTGGCTGGCGCGCCTATATGGCCAGTCTTCATTCCAAAACATAACAAACGAGCATTTTTCCGCTTATTTCCCCCTCGCAACTTCACAGGAGTTCCTATGATCCCCCGCACTTTGAATGCCAAACGCCGTTCCCTTCTTCAGGTTGCATCGCTCAGCCCCATGGCCGCAGCGTGGTTGCCTGGCGCTGCGCAAGCGCAAGACCGTAAAGAAACCTTGATTGTGGCCAACGAGTTTGGTCCCAACATGCTCGACATTCATGGCGTGGGTGCCAACCGCCCGAGCTACGGCGTGGCCTGGAATGTGTACGATCGCCTGATGACCTATGGGCGCAAGAAGATGCCCGATGGCACCAGCATGTACGACTTCAACAAGCTTGAGCCCGAGTTGGCCTCCAGCTGGAAAATGGATACCGACGGCATGGGTGTGACCTTCACCCTGCGCAAGGACGCCAAGTTTCACGACGGCACTCCTGTAACGGCAAAAGATGTGAAGTGGAGTTACGAGCGGGCCTTGGCCATGGGTGGATTTCCAGCGTTCCAAATGAAGGCTGGCTCACTCGAAGATCCGGCCCAGTTCAAGGTGATCAACGACACGACCTTCTACGTCAAGTTCATCCGCAAGGACAAGCTGTCGATGGCGGATATGGCAGTGCCAGTCCCTTCGATCTACAACTCGACGTTGGCCAAGAAAAATGCCACCGAGAAAGATCCATGGGCGGCGGACTGGCTCAAGACCAACACCGCTGGCGGCGGTGCCTACAATGTGGTGAGCTGGAAGCCGGGTCTGGAAATCGTTTATGAGCTTTTTGACGAATGGAAACGCGGCCCGCTACCGAAGATTAAGCGCATCATCCAGCGCGACGTGCCTTCAGCTGGTAACCGCCGCGCACTCCTTCAGCGCGGGGATATCGACATGACGTACAGCCTGCCGCCTAAAGACTTCTCTGACTTTGCTGGCGACAAAGGCAAAATCAAAGTAGCCAGCCTGCCTATCGAGAACGCTCTGTTTTATCTCGGCATGAACACATCTCGGCCGCCTTTCAATAATGTCAAGGTGCGTCAGGCCGTTGCGTTTGCGTTGCCCTATGACAAGATGTTTGAATCCGCGTTCTACGGTCGTGGCAATAAGATGTATGGCGGCAGCAATGAGCCCAAAAATCCGGTCTGGCCGCAGCCCCATGGCTACAAGACTGATCTGGTCAAGGCCAAACAACTGATGGCCGAGTCGGGTGTGGGTGCGATTGAAACCACGCTGTCTTTCGATTTGGGCGCAGGAACCATCTCTGAGCCTTCCGCGATTCTGATTCAAGAGGCCTTGGGTCAAATCGGCATCAAGCTCACACTTAACAAGGTGCCGGGCGCGTCCTGGCGTGCTGCTTTGCTGAAGAAAGAGATGCCGATGATTCTCAACCGCTTTGGCGGCTGGCTCAATTACCCAGAGTATTTCTTCTACTGGTGCTACCACGGTCAGAACGCCGTGTTCAACACCATGAGTTATCAAAATGCCACGATGGACAAGATCATCACCAACGCCCGTTTTGCCGAAAGCAAAGTGCTGTATGACGGTATGGTCAAAGATATGGTGCGACTGGCCAACGAGGAGATTCCGCGTATTCCCTTGGTGCAGCCGATGCTCGATGTAGCCATGCAGCCCAATATCAGCGGCTACACCTATTGGTTCCACCTTGAGCCCGACTACCGTCAGCTGGTCAAAGCCTGATCCGGGCAGTATCAAGTAGCCGTACAACAACTGCCGTAACAACCATGTTTTGGATCATTGCAAAACGCCTGATGGGCTCGTTGCCAAACGTGTTTGGCATTGTGGTTATCACCTTCCTGCTCACCCGGGCTTTGCCGGGTGATCCGGCCGCATTCTTTGCGGGACCGGCCGGAACCCAAGAGGCGGTGGATCAAGTACGGGAAAAGCTCGGCCTGAACCGAAGCATGCCTGAGCAGTTTTGGATTTATTTGAAAGACCTGTCCCGGGGCGATCTAGGGCAGGCACTTTCCAGTGGCTTGTCGGTGAGAGAAGAACTCATCATCCGTCTGCCCGCGTCCATCGAGATGGTGATGGCTTCCCTGCTTTTCGCGGTGGTCATCGCCATTCCTTTGGGCATTGCCGCAGCGCGCCATCCCAACTCTTGGGTGGACCATTTGTGCCGTTTACTCACAACGACCGGGGTCTCCTTGCCCACTTTCTTTACTGGGCTGTTGTTAGCCTATGTCTTCTACTATTTGTTGGGCTGGGCGCCTTCGCCGTTGGGTCGTCTGGATCCGTATCTGACTGCACCGAAAGCCATCACAGGTCTGTACACCATCGACAGTCTGCTTGCTGGCGACATAAAACTGTTTTTGGCTTGCGTCAAACAAATGATTCTGCCGGTGCTCACGCTCGGGATCTTTGTCCTTGCACCATTGGCGCGGATGACGCGTGCCTCCATGCTCTCGGTGCTCTCGGCCGACTTTGTGAGAACGGCGCGTGCTTCGGGCCTTTCAAAC
>JANPAK010000474.1:0-6929 GCA_031429925.1 Variovorax sp. | reverse complement strand
CGATTGATGCTAAGCCGCTTGCCCATTGATGCAAGGTCGCCGTTTGGTTTAGTGTGAGCCCCGTTTGCGATAGTTGTCCAGCACATTGCTTTGTTTCAAATACCGCGGCGCGATGAGCTCAATACTCGCGGCATCAATCCCCAAAGCCTTGAGTCCCGGCAATTGACCACTGGCGATATTGGGCACCTGCATGGAAGCAAGGTTATCGCGACTCATCAAAGTGGGGCCAGGAAGGCGCTCCATGATCCAGGCTTGCATGCGGGCCAGTTGATCAGGAAGATGAAAAATCGGGCGAGACACACCAATGCAATGCCCAGTGAGTTCAAACAACTCGCGCAGGGTCATCAGCCGATGGCCCGCGATCTCATAAACCTTAGCGCCTTGTCCGGCATCCACGCTCGCTAAGTGACTGCCTTTTTCGATCGAGCCGCGAGCGGCGAGTTGCACGACAGCCTGCGCCACATCTTCCACCCAAACCGGCTGAAACTGCGCTTGGCTGCCCGCCAAAGGCACCAGAGGAAATGCGCGGAGCAACTGCGCAAAGACATTCAGCAAGCGATCGCCCTCACCAAACACCACGCTTGGCCGTAGCACGGTCACGTCCAAGCCACTTTGCGCAAACACCTGCTCGCCGCGCCCTTTGCTACCTAAATACTGGGAAGGCGCGTCCAACCCTGCCCCTAGGCTGCTCATTTGCACGATCTTCTTGATCCCCGCTGCCTTGCACGCGGACACGATACTCTGGGGTAACGCGACATGAACGCGCTCAAACTCCGCCTCGCTGCCATGCAAGATGGCCACCAGATTGATCAGCAGCTCATGCCCGACCACCGCGCTGGCCAATTGCGCGGGATCATGCACATTGCACATTACCGGCGACAAGCGCGGCAACATTTGAATCTCTCGGGCGCTGCTCAGATTGCGCGTAGGGACCGTGACCTCATGTCCGTCTCGGATGAGTTTTTCGCAAATGTGGCGGCCGATGAAACCTGTGCCACCGAGGGCGATGATTTTCATTTTTAACCTTGGTTGAGTGGTTTAACAGAGTATGAAGACAGAACAGACGGAACGCGCAGGGCGGGAAAGTTACGCAGAAGTTTATACGCCTATTGCCATCACGCAAGGCAGGCTGGCGTCAGGAGCGACGTGGTGTTTCCAGTCAGTCACCAAGGCGCTGCAGACTTGAACTTGGGGCAGGCTGAGGCCACTGGCAAAAGACAGGTAGGTATTGGGTTGCAAGCTGCTGAGCAAGGCTTGCCAGAGCGCTGCGTTGCGGTGAGGGACCTCGATGAAGAGCTGAGTTTGGCCCGTTTTTTTGGCGATGGCTTCCAAGGCGCGGATGCGCTGCACGCGCTCTACGGCATCGATCGGCAGGTAACCCACAAAAGCGAAGTTTTGGCCGTTTTGACCGCTTCCCGCCAAGGCCAGCAGCAATGAACTGGGCCCCACCAGTGGCAGGACCGTCAAGCCCAGCGCATGGGCTGCTCGCACCACCGAACTGCCCGGGTCAGCCACTGCGGGCATGCCCGCCTCGCTCATGAGCCCAATATCCTGCACATTAGCTGCGACGGCCTGCAAAAGCGCCGTTTGAAGCAAAGGCTTAGCATCGAAGCGGCCACCGTGATCGCCCTTTTTGTGCACCTCACGCGGCAGCTCTGTGATGATATGTTGCTGCAGCGGTGCGGCCAGCGGCAGCACTTCACCGATCCGCTTGATCACCGCCCGGCAGCTTTTGGCATTCTCAGCAATCCAATGGGTGATGTTGGCCGCCGCGTGCATCGTGGCTAGCGGCAAGACATCGGTGATCGGCGCTTGCGCTGCGCAGCCAAAATCCAGCGGGGCGGGCACCAGGATCAGACGATGGGCGATTGATTTTTCAGGCATTTTTGCTTAAAAAGCGTTATAGATACTGCGCAAAGTGCTCATTAATTCATAGCAACTTGATGCCCGCTGCACGAATCATCCGCGCGGTGCGAATCAGGGGAAGACCCACCAAGGCCGTCGGGTCGTCGTTGTCAATGCGCTCAATCAAAGCAATGCCCAAGCCTTCACTTTTTGCGCTCCCAGCGCAATCGTAGGGTTGCTCGATGCGCAGGTAGGTCTCAATCTCAGCATCGCTCAGATCGCGAAACACCACCTGCACCGCGGCGATGTCTTGCTGCATGAATCGTGTTGCGAGACAAACAACGGCGATTGCTGTTTGAAACACCACGGTCTGACCGCTCATCTGGCGCAGCTGGGCCACAGCGCGCTCGTGATTGCCCGGCTTACCTAGGGGCTGGCCGTGCAAATCGGCCACCTGATCGGAGCCGATCACCACCGCTTGCGGATACATCAGTGCCACGTCCTGCGCCTTCGCCAAAGCCAAGCGCTGCGCTATTGCCGCCGGCATCTCCCCGGGCAGCGGCGTTTCGTCCACATTGGGTGCGGCCACTTCAAATGGCAGATTCAGGCGTTGCAGCAATTCGCGGCGATAGCGCGAGGTGGAACCCAAAACAAGGAGGCGAGAGGAGTGAGCGGCATTCATGATGAAGCTTCGATTCTCTTACACTCAGGCCCATAACATCCGTTTAAACCATGACACAGACTATTTTTCGGCCCGACCGCCTCGACATCCGCGCCTTTGCGCAGGAGGGTGCGCTGCTGACCGGCAGTGTTTTGCCATCAAAAATGGCGCGTCTGGCACAGGATTTGTATGTGATGGAGCAGGATTCGTCTTCAAATAGCGGTGGGCAACCGGTGTCCTGGCAAGCGCGCGGCGAGATGGTGCCCTTCGCCGCCGGCGCTGCCCAGCCGTGGGTGCATCTGAACCTGCAAACCCAAGTGCAGCTTCAGTGCCAGCGCTGTCTTGGGCCTGTCACTCTACCGATCGACGTGGCACGTAGCTTTCGATTTGTGAAAAGCGAGGACGAGGCTGCCGGGCAGGACGATGAAGCCGAGGAAGAGTTGCTCGTGATTGACAAGCAGTTTGACTTGATCTCACTGATGGAAGATGAGCTCATCATGGCTTTGCCGATGGTGCCCACCCATGATGTCTGCCCAGTCAAGGTCAAGCTGGCCTCTAGCGCCGATGATTTTGAAGAAGCCTTGGCTGAAAAGCCCAAGGCCTTCGCGGCACTGGGCGTGCTCAAAGCGATACGCAAATAGATTGATCCATTGCTAGAAAGGCACCCATGAAACTCGTCCGCTTCGGAATTGCAGGCAAAGAAAGACCCGGTTTGATCGACGGCCGAGGGCAGTTGCGCAGTTTGGAGGGCATCTTGCCCGATATTGGGCCGGCGCAGCTGGTGCCCGCAGCCCTGAAGAAACTCGCCAAGCTCAAAACTGATCAGTTGCCTTTGGTCAGCGGCGACCCGCGCATCGGTTGCCCGATCGCCAATATTGGCAAATTCATTGCGATCGGCCTCAACTACCGAGATCATGCGGAAGAGGCGGGCATGCCGATTCCGAAAGAGCCCATCGTCTTCATGAAGGCGACGAGCTGCATTCAGGGCCCCGACGACGCCGTGATGCTGCCCAAAGGCTCCAAAAAGAGCGACTGGGAAGTCGAGCTTGGGATCGTGATGGGATCCAAGGCGCAATACGTCACCCAAAAGGACGCGCTCGCCTACGTCGCTGGCTATTGCGTCGTGAACGATGTGAGCGAACGCGAATACCAGCTCGAGCGAGGTCCGCAATGGGACAAAGGCAAGGGCTGCGACACCTTTGGCCCGATCGGCCCCTGGCTAGTCACGGCCGATGAGATCCCCAACCCGCAGCGCTTGGATCTCTGGCTTGATCTCAACGGTCAGCCCATGCAAAAAGGCAACACGCGAACGATGATCTTCGGCGTCGCCAAGATCGTCAGTTATGTGAGCCAGTTTATGACCCTGATGCCCGGTGACGTGATCACCACCGGCACGCCTCCAGGCGTGGGAATGGGTCTGAAGAAAGACGGTCAACCCGCACCCAGATACCTGAAAAAGGGGGATGTGATGACTTTGGGTATCGACGGCCTCGGCGTGCAGACTCAGCAGGTCATCGCGTGGCACGTGCGCAAGTAAGCGCGACCTGTCCGTTGGTTCTCGCCTACAGGGCAAGCTTTGGGTTGCTGGATTGGTCATGCGGGCCCCGTCCTAGGTTTCCGCGTTAGGATGCGACCCCCGCAAAAGTGCTCACCGAGCCGAGCAAGTACTTGGACGAAACTTGGCTGCGTCGGGCATCCACCTGAATGCGCTATAATTGCGGGCTTTGCTGCATCTTCCTCATATAGATGCGGCAACCCTACCCACCATTTATCGCCCTTTGCATCTGATTCTCGTTGCATTGGGAACTAGGAGTCCACCATGGCCGTTCAGCAAAACAAGAAATCGCCGTCCAAGCGCGGCATGCACCGCTCGCACAATGCCCTCGTGGCATCTAATGTCGTGGTCGACAAAGATTCTGGTGAAGCCGGTTTGCGTCACCACATTAGCGCCAATGGCATGTACCGCGGCCGCCAAGTGATCAAACCCAAGCAATCTGCTGCTGAGTAATGCCAGCGCGGGCGCTGCCTCTTGGGCGCGTCAATGCACAAAAAGCCCGCTGCGATGCTTTGCAACGGGCTTTTTTTATACCTTTTACCACTCTAGCCCATATATAAACTGCGCAGAATGCTATTAAAATAGTAGCAATTCACATCTCTTTCCATGAGCGAGACCATGCCAACCAATGCCGATAATGCCCCGGTCGCACCCCATGGCATCACCTTGGCTGTTGACTGCATGGGTGGCGATCATGGCATTGACTCCACTCTGCCCGCTTGCACAGCTTTTTTGGATAAGCATCCCAACGCCCACCTGCTCCTGGTTGGGCTTGCCGAAGCACTGGGAAGTTATGCCCATCAGCGCGCCCAGATCGTGGCGGCAAGTGAAGTCGTCACCATGGATGACGCGCTGGAAGTGGCTCTACGCAAGAAAAAAGACTCGTCTATGCGGGTGGCGATTGAGCAAGTCAAGGCTGGCGCTGCTCACGCCGCAGTTTCCAGCGGCAACACCGGCGCACTCATGGCGATTGCCCGATATCTCCTCAAAACGCTCGATGGCATCGATCGGCCAGCTATTGCCACACAGCTACCCAACATCAAAGGCGGCTCCACAACGGTGCTCGATTTGGGCGCCAATGTAGATTGTCAGCCCGAGCACCTTTTCCAGTTTGCCATCATGGGCTCTGCCTTGTTTTCCGTGCTCAATGGCAATGACAACCCCTCTGTGGGATTGCTCAATATCGGCGAAGAAGTCATTAAAGGCAACGAAATCATCAAAAAAACCGGTGAATTGTTGCGATCTGCAGCTAAAACTGGTGATTTGAACTTCTACGGCAATGTGGAAGGCAACGATATCTATACGGGTTTGACGGATATCGTCGTCTGCGACGGCTTTGTGGGTAACGTTGCACTGAAGGCCAGTGAAGGACTCGCCAAAATGATCGGGCAGTTCCTCAAAGAGGAGTTTTCTCGCAGCATTTTCACGAAAACTGCAGCCATCGGTGCTTATTCCGTCTTAAATGCGTTTAAAAGTCGAGTTGATCATCGCCACTACAATGGCGCCGCATTGCTGGGCTTGCGGGGATTGGTTTTTAAGAGCCATGGCTCCGCAGATGCGCTCGCGTTCGAGGCCGCCCTGACTCGCGCGCACGAAGCAGCCAGCCATGGCTTGCTCGCCAAGCTGCAAAGCCGAATTCAACATGCAGCACCTGTACTACAGGCTGCGGCGCAAAACGTGGCAAACTTACAGGCATGACTGTCAACGCTCTTTACTCTCGCATCACAGGGACAGGCAGCTTTCTGCCAGCAAACAAGCTCAGCAATGCCGATTTGGCCGCCCGATTGGCTCAAGACGGGGTTGAAACCTCTGACGAATGGATTGTGGAGCGCACCGGCATCAAGAGTCGCCATTTCGCCTCGACCGATCAATCAGCCAGTGATTTGGCTTTGCCCGCCTGCATCAGCGCATTACAGGCCGCCGGCAAGAACGCGAGCGATGTGGATTTGATCATCGTTGCGACTTCCACACCCGACATGATCTTTCCTTCAACAGCAGCTATTTTGCAGCACCGATTGGCTCAATATTTTGAGCAAAAAACCGATGCTGACGGCCACAGCCCTGCGCAAAATGCTACTAAATCCATAGCGGGTTGCCCCGCCTTTGATGTGCAAGCCGTGTGCAGCGGTTTCGTCTATGCGCTCACTGTGGCTGACAGCTTGATCAAAACCGGCGCCGCCAAATGCGCTTTGGTGGTTGGTAGCGAGGTATTTAGCCGCATTCTGGATTTCAAAGACCGCACGACTTGCGTCCTATTTGGCGATGGCGCAGGTGCGGTGGTTTTGGAAGCTTCAAACGAGCCCGGCATCTTGGCCAGCGAGCTGCATGCCGATGGCAAGCATGTTGGGGTGCTCTGCGTGCCCGGCACCGTGAGCGGTGGCCAAGTTCTGGGAGATCCCACGCTCAAAATGGACGGCCAAGCCGTCTTTAAACTCGCCGTCGGCGTGTTGGCTGATGTGGCTCGCTCGGTGCTCGCGAAAGCTGGCAAAACCGCGGACGACATCGACTGGCTGATCCCCCATCAAGCCAATATCCGAATCATGCTCGGCACCGCGAAAAAGCTCAAGATCCCCGAGAGCAAGGTTATTGTCACCGTCGCCGATCACGGCAACACCTCAGCCGCCAGCATCCCGCTCGCCCTGGACCACGGGGTGCGCAGCGGCCAGATCAAGAAGGGCGAGACGCTGATGCTCGAGGGCGTGGGCGGCGGGTTCACTTGGGGTGCCGTGCTGCTCAAGCTATGAGGCGCATCGTTTTAGATGATTTGCGCGGCGAGCCGGTTCGCTTGCTCCTTGAAGAGCACTTGCGCGATATGCGCGCATGGTCGCCGCCCGAAAGTGTGCATGCCCTTGATTTAGATCGGCTGCG
>JANPAK010000473.1:0-9430 GCA_031429925.1 Variovorax sp. | reverse complement strand
GCCAGCGTTTGTGAAACTTCGATGGGCGAGAGCAAACGCGTTGGAATGAGCTCGCCTGCTTTGATGTGTGCGCTACCCAAAAGGGCGCGCGGCTGATCGCCGTAGACGGCAACGTGTTCGTTATCAGGCAGTTCCGTTCGGCGGCGCAAGCCACTCAAAAACCTGCCTGCATTTTCGCTATCAAGCGTGACGGCTTCGTGACCCGCAAGCAAGCTATCTACAGGCTGCAAAGCGGCTAGGCGTTCGTCATCGCTGAGCGCTTCAAGCTGCACGAGTGTCAGCGCTTTGCTGATCAGCAACCCGCCGGTTTCAATGCGGCGCAGGCTGGAAAGATGTGCGCCGCAACCCAGTACTTCGCCGATGTCTTCGCCCAAAGTGCGGATGTAGGTGCCTTTGCTCACAGTCGCTATAATATTAATAGCGTTCTGCGCAGATTCCATATCGGAAAAATGCACATCTAGCTTATAAATCTGCACGCCACGTGGCGCACGTTCTACTTCAATCCCAGCGCGGGCATATTCGTACAAAGCCTTGCCATCTTTCTTCAAAGCGCTGTGCATCGGTGGAATTTGAGAGATTTTTCCAGTGAACTGCAGCTGCACGCGATCTAAATCGGCTTGCGTCACATTCACTTCCCGCCGAGAAATCACTTCGCCTTCTGCATCGCCGGTAGACGTTTTGATGCCCAATACGGCTGTCGCTTCGTAGGTTTTCACGGCGTCCAGCTGCAATGCGGAGAATTTCGTCGCGGCACCAAAGCACAGCGGCAACACCCCTGTGGCCAGCGGATCGAGCGTGCCAGTATGGCCGGCTTTTTCAGCGCGCAGCAGCCATTTGGCTTTTTGCAACGCGTCGTTAGACGACAAACCCAGCGGCTTGTCTAGCAAAAGCACCCCATGTACGGGACGCCTCACGACCCGTACTCGTGGTGCATGCATGTTTTAGCCCTCGCTGTCTTGGGCGCGCGAGGCGACAGCCTTGGCGATCAGCGCATTCATATCAGCCGCACGCTCAGTGGTGCGGTCAAACTGAAAATGCAATGTCGGCACGGTATGAATGTGCAAGCGCTTAAAGAGACCGTTGCGCAGGAAGCCAGCGGCTTGGGTGAGCGCAGCCTGTGTCGCTTCCGGCTCGCCTGTGAGCACACTGTAATGCACCGTGGCGTGCGCATAGTCGGGTGTGACTTGCACGGCATTGATCGTGACCATGCCCACGCGAGGATCTTTCAATTCCCGCGCGATCAGCTCCGCCAGATCGCGCTGGATCTGGTCGCCAACGCGAATGCCGCGATTGGGGGCTGAAGTGGCTTTTTTAGGCATGGTGAGTCAAAAAATCAAAGCGTTCTTGCAATTTCCTTGATCTCAAAGAACTCCAGCACATCGCCTTCGACGATATCGTTGTAGCCTTTGATGTTCAAGCCGCACTCGAAGCTTTCTTTGACTTCTTTCGCATCGTCTTTGAAACGCTTGAGCGACTCGAGCTCGCCGGTGAAGATAACCAGGTTGTTGCGCAGCAAGCGCAGGCGCGCACTGCGTTTGATAACGCCATTGGTGACCATACAGCCCGCAATCGAACCAATCTTGGATACGCGGAACACCTGCCGAATCTCCGCCAAACCAATGATTTCTTCCTTCTTGTCGGGCGTGAGCATGCCGCTCATGGCCAGCTTCAAGTCGTCGACGGCGTCATAAATGATGTTGTAGTAGCGAATGTCGACGCCATTGCCTTCGGCGGTTTTGCGCGCGCCAAGATCTGCACGGGTGTTAAAGCCAATGATGACGGCTTTGGAAGCAATCGCTAAGTTCACATCGCTCTCGGAGATGCCGCCTACCGCGGCATACACGATCTGTACCTTGATCTCGTCGGTCGATAGCTTGAGCAGCGAGGTGGCCAGCGCTTCTTGCGAGCCTTGCACGTCGGCCTTGATGATGACGGGCACCGTCTTGACTTCGCCCGAGGTCATGTCGGTAAACATGTTTTCGAGCTTGGAGGCTTGTTGCTTGGCCAACTTGGTGCTGCGGTATTTGCCGGCGCGGTACGTCGCAATTTCACGCGCTCGTTTCTCGTCCAGCATGACCATGAACTCATCGCCGGCACCAGGCACTTCAGCCAAGCCCTGAATTTCCACTGGAATCGAAGGCCCTGCAGATTTGACCGATTGACCGTTTTCATCCAGCATCGCGCGCACGCGGCCATAGGTTGCCCCGAGCAAAATCGCGTCGCCCACATTGAGCGTGCCGGTTTGCACGAGCACGGTGGCCACAGGCCCACGGCCTTTGTCCAAACGTGCTTCAACCACCAAACCTTTGGCCATCGCTTTCACAGGCGCTTTCAGTTCAAGCACTTCAGCTTGCAAAAGCACTTGCTCCAGCAAATCGTCGATGCCCTGACCCGTCTTTGCTGAAACAGACACGAATGGCGATTCACCGCCAAACTCTTCTGGCACGACTTCTTCCACCACCAACTCGCCTTTAACGCGCTCTGGGTTGGCATCCGGTTTGTCGATTTTGTTCATCGCCACGACGATGGGCACGCCCGCCGCCTTGGCATGTTTGATGGCCTCTTTGGTCTGCGGCATCACGCCGTCATCGGCAGCGACCACCAGAATAACAATGTCAGTGGCTTGCGCACCGCGCGCACGCATGGCGGTAAACGCCTCGTGGCCTGGCGTGTCGAGAAACGTGACCATGCCGCGCGGCGTTTGCACGTGATACGCGCCGATGTGCTGCGTGATACCGCCGGCTTCACCGGAGGCCACCTTCGCACGGCGGATGTAATCCAGCAGCGAAGTTTTGCCATGGTCCACATGCCCCATCACCGTCACCACCGGAGCGCGTGGCAGCAATTCAGCTGTAAATTCACCCGCCTCGTCGATCGTAAACGCTTCTGGATCATCTAGAGTGGCAGCTAAGGCCTTGTGGCCAAGCTCTTCCACCAAAATCATCGCGGTGTCTTGATCGAGCGACTGATTGATCGTGACCATCTGACCGAGCTTCATGAGTTTCATGATGACTTCAGAAGATTTCACAGCCATCTTGTGAGCCAGTTCGGCCACAGTGATGGTCTCGGGCACGTGGATTTCAAGGACCCGCGTCTCAACAGGTGCCGCTGGCGCCTGCTCTTCGCGCTCATCGCGACTACCGCGTTTGCCGCGCGGACCGCCCCGCCAATTTCCTCGGCCGACGCCACCAGAACTGTCCCCGCGGGTCTTGATTTCCTTCTTCTTGCCATCGGCATCTTTACCCCAGCTAGAAGACAGTTTCTCGGATTTAACTTCGGTTTTCTTGCCTGCGCCAGCTGGGCCTGATGGCGCCGGTGCGCCGTCTTTCTTGACCACGACTGCTGGTTTGTGCAGCGTGCCCTTGACGGCTTCTTTAGCAACAGGCTTAATTTCTTCAGCTTTCTTTGCAACCAACACACGCTTGGGCGCACTCATCATGGCGCGGATGGCTTCGGCTTCTGCGCGCGCTTTGCTACGACGATCATCCTGATCGGCAACACGTGCTTTTTCGACCTCAGCCAACTGCGCAGTGGTGAGGGGCGGCGGTGCAACCGTTGGGGCCACAACAATCGGCTCGGCAAGTGCCGGCGCCTCTTGAACAACACCAGAATCAGGCTGTTCGATTTGGATTTGAGGTGAATCGATAATCAGCTCAGCTGCAACGGCGCCTGACGCGACGTCCTGACGCTCTTGAGCTTTGGTCCGAAAGCCATCAAACGCCCGGCGGCGATCTTCGATCTCCTGCTCCTGACGACGCTTAAACTCCGCTTGACGTGCGGCCTCAGTGTCGCGGCGCGTCTGTTCTGCTGCATCAATCACTGGCGCCGGCACATCCGGCATTGGCGGTGGTGGAGCGATCGGCTCGGGTTCGGGTTCAGGCGCGACAGCTACCTCGTCATCGCGCTGGATGAAAGTACGCTTCTTGCGCACTTCCACTTGAATCGTACGGGCGCGCCCGGTGGAGTCTGCCTGCTTGATTTCAGTGTTGGACTTCTTGGTGAGGGTGATCTTTTTACGCTCACCGGCCGCCCCCGCCGTGCCATGGCTGAGCTGCAAATAACTCAGCAGCTTTTGCTTGTCTGAATCGGTCAACACATCGGCAGGAGAAGCCTTCGCGACTCCCGCACCTTTGAGCTGATCCAGCACGGTATCAACTGGTTTCTTGAGCTCGGAAGCAAATTCGGAGACTGTGGTATCGGACATAGTAAAGGATCTCCATATTCTTACTCTGAGGCAGCTGGGGCAGTGGTCGCGGCATCGCCGGTAAACCAATGCTCACGCGCCTTGATGATCAAGGCTTTGGCTTCGTCTTCGCTCTGCCCGGTGATCTCTATTAATTCGTCAATCGCGAGGTCCGCGAGGTCGTCGAGTTTGTGCACGCCGCCTTCAGCGAGTCTGGCGATCAATTGCGCAGACAAATGTGCACCGTTGAACTCCAGATCGCGCAAATCTTGACTCGCTTCTTCGATCGACTCCTCTTTGGCAATCGCCATCGTGAGCAGAGCGTCCTTAGCGCGGGTTCTCAGTTCATTGACGGTATCTTCGTCAAAAGATTCAATCTCCAGCATCTCCTGCAGCGGCACATAGGCCACCTCTTCAAGACTTGCGAAACCCTCGGCGATCAAAATATCGGCAATTTCTTGGTCCACATCCAAGCGCGTCATGAACAAGGTGCGTGTCTCGTTTTGCTCGCTGGCCTGTTTCTCCGCGGACTCACTGGCATCCATGATGTTGATCTTCCAGCCAGTCAATTCAGACGCGAGGCGCACGTTTTGGCCTCCGCGTCCAATGGCAATGGCTAAATTTTCTTCATCGACCACCACATCCATGGCGTGTTTCTCTTCGTCCACCACGATGGATGAAACGTTGGCCGGCGCCAAAGCACCAATCACGAACTGCGCTGGATCTTCGCTCCAGAGCACGATGTCCACGCGCTCGCCAGCCAATTCGTTGGTGACAGCGTTCACGCGCGACCCACGCACGCCAACGCATGTCCCGATAGGATCAACGCGCTTGTCATGAGAAAGAACAGCAATCTTTGCACGCGACCCAGAGTCACGAGCGCAAGACTTTATCTCGAGCAAGCCTTGCTCGATCTCAGGCACCTCATTGCGGAACAGCTCAATCATGAACTCGGGCGCACTGCGCGAAAGAATGATTGGTGCACCGCGCAGCGTCGGATCAACCTCCATGATCATGGCGCGAACGCGATCTCCCGTGCGCAGGTTTTCCTTAGCAATCAAGTCAGAGCGGCGCAGACGGCCTTCGACACGGCCGCTCTCGACGATCAAGCCTTCTTTGTCAGCCCGCTTGACGGTTCCGA
The DNA here is from genome assembly GCA_031429925.1 of Variovorax sp. Taxonomy (GTDB): domain Bacteria; phylum Pseudomonadota; class Gammaproteobacteria; order Burkholderiales; family Burkholderiaceae_C; genus JANMDU01. The sequence continues at coordinate 4,106 of JANPAK010000473.1, read as the reverse complement.
CAAAGATCTTGTCGCCGCGACTCATGAAGTCATTGAGCAGTATTTCGCGCTCGGCGTCGCGGATTTTTTGCAAAATGACTTGCTTCGCCGCTTGTGCGCCAATACGACCGATCGGCACGGAATCGACCTGCTCCTCGATGTAGTCGCCTGGCTCAACATCTTGGACGCGATCCAGCGCATCCATGAGCATTTCCTCAGCATCAGGGTTTTGCAGCCCTTGATCATCTGGCACCACCAGCCAGCGCCGGAAAGCCTCGTAGTCACCCGTCTCGCGATCCATAGCGACACGAATCTCCACCTCGCCATGCCCATCGTTTTGGTAAATCTTCTTGCTGGCCTGGGCCAAAGCGGCCTCTAATGCGGCAAACACGGTTTCGCTATCCACGTTTTTCTCACGGGAAATCGCTTCGACCAGCATCAACATTTCGCGGTTCATGATGACTCTCCTATTTTCTGGAATGCAATAAAAATAAAACTCATTCGACCTGCGCCTTGGCGCGTCGGCCGTTGAAATCAACAATTGGCGCTAGGCGCGCAACACTCAATTCGTTCAGCGTAAAACCCATCACCGTCGCGGGCATCGCTAGCTTTTTCTTCGACACCTTGGCACCGGGCTTGATCGGTTTTGCGGCTTCGTTTTCCAACTCAATCTGCCAGCCACCGGCTTCGCTTTTACCTAGCAGGCCGCGGAATTTTTTCCGATTTGCGTTTACCGCACCTGCACCTTGCGCAGCCACTTCGCTACCGATCGCCACTTTCAAAGTCAAATCGACCATCTCGCCCGAGAACCGCTCAAAATCGGCCTCGCTCAAAAGAGGCCTGTCAATACCTGGCGAAGCCACCTCAAGGCGCTTGTAATCCACCGCCTCAACCTCCAGCACATACTGCAACTGCCGGGTCACGCGCTCACAATCTTCAACGGCAACCAGCACCTCTTCTTGGCCAGAAACCCACGGATGATCAATCGTCACGCGCAACAACCCGCCTGCTGAGCGCTCGATCTCAACAAGAACATATCCCAGACCTGTCACGGTCTGGCTCACGATGGTTTGCAAATTGGCCGTCATCTTTTCACTGAAATCCACCCGAACGCCCTTGAGGCCGCCCCGTTGACCCACATCACCAATGGGGTCAAGCGAAAAGCGTTCGGACATAAAAAAACGGGCGTTTGGCAAAACGCCCGTTGGGGTGTGATGTGTTGATTATAAAGACTTTTTAGACTGTATTCAATTTTTCAGTGGAATTGACTCTCAAGGCTTGGAGACGAGGATGCATCAAAGCAAACCAAACGGGCGGAATCGCCGCCAAAATGATGCTACCCGCATAGCCTGTCGGGAGGCGCGGGCCTGCTGGCACATCTTTCAGCGTGGCGTATGGCTTCCAAGCGTGCATGTGATGGTCAGAATGGCGTTGCAGGTTGGCCAAAAGGCTGTTTGTCACCGGGTGATCCGCATTCCAAGCATGCATTTCCCCAAAAGCCTCTCGCTTGCCGTGACTGACCGAGCGTTGCAATCCATAGTGCTCGATGTAATTGACCATTTCCAGCAACACGAAGGCTACGACGGATTGAAACACGAAAAACGCTACTATTTTTATAGCGTGTTGCGCTGATTCTACAAGGCCAAAAGAGCTAATCAGCATCAAAATTGGCAAGATAATCAACCCCAAAGATGCCAGTGCGCTCCAGACGAGTGGACTCATCCGCCAACTGCTTTTCATCTGTGCAACACGCTGCGCCTCCAGGCGCCAAGCACTCACCAAGCTGCCCCACACGGTACGCGGCAGAAACGCATAAAGACTTTCGCCAAACCTTGCCGATGCCGGATCGTCGAAGGTTGCTGCACGAGGGTGGTGGCCGCGGTAGTGTTCAACCATAAAGTGGCCATAACAGACGGTAGTCATCAATAGCCAGCCGCAGAAACGGTCGAACTTGGATTTGCTGTGCCCCAACTCGTGGGCAAAGGTGATCCCCTGTGCGCCCGTGACGTAGCCCACCGCAAAACCAATGCCCAGCACAGTCAGCCAGTCGGAGCGAGCCGCAGCCACTGCTCCGACCACAATCAACCCTAGCTGCAGCAGCACATAAAGCCGCAATATTCCTTGGAAGTATCCGGGAGAAGCATCTTCAGCCAATGGCGCAGGCGAAGTTTTCGGAAGAGCAACTTCCAGTAATGCAATGCTCCACCAAACGATCAAGGTAAAGACGAAGGCATTCTGTGGCGCAAAAACCAAGCCCACCACCGTCAACGACGGCAAGATGAGCGCCATGAGAAATCGTAGATCTGAAGTTCGCATCGAACCACCATCCTACAGGGTTTCTGCCCATGGGCAGAAAGCAGCGCCGCGCCATCCCGCGATAATCTCAAGATGAATCCATTGCTTCAGAAACTTCAGCCCTACCCATTTGAGCGACTGCGCCAGCTTTTCGCTCCGGTGACGCCATCGGCGAGCCATCGACCGATCAGCTTAGGCATTGGTGAGCCCAAGCACGCCACACCTCTCTTCATTAAAGAGACCTTGGACGCCAACTTCAAGGGTCTGTCTGCCTACCCAGCCACTGGGGGCGAGCCCGCACTCAAGGAGGCTTGCGCGGCTTGGCTGAAGCGGCGTTACAACGTCCAAGTTGATCCCAAAACTCAGATCTTGCCGGTTAACGGATCGCGCGAAGCACTGTTTTCACTGACACAGACGGTGATCGACCCAACAAAAGACGCGATCGTCGTCAGTCCCAATCCGTTTTATCAAATCTACGAGGGTTCCGCCCTGCTCGCAGGCGCGCGCCTGCACTATGCGCCCTGCGATCCAGCGCGTAATTTTGCGGTGAGCTGGGCCAGTGTGCCGGATGAAGTCTGGAAGAAAACCCAACTGGTCTTTGTATGTTCGCCGGGCAACCCAACTGGAGCAGTGATGCCTTTGGACGAGTGGGCGCGATTGTTTGCCTTGCAGGATCGATTCGGCTTTGTGATTGCATCCGATGAGTGCTACAGCGAAATCTACTTCCGGGACGAGCCGCCCATGGGTGGCCTGGAGGCAGCGACCCGTTTGGGTCGTACGGAGTTCAAAAACCTGATCATGATGACGTCTTTGTCCAAACGCAGCAACGCCCCGGGCATGCGCAGCGGATTTGTCGCAGGAGACGCAACACTCATCAAGCAGTTTTTGCTCTACCGCACCTATCACGGCAGCGCGATGAGCCACACGATCCAAGCGGCCAGCGCTGCCGCTTGGAACGACGAGCAGCATGTCATCGCCAACCGAGAGCAATACCGCACCAAATTCGCCCAAGTGACACCCGTTCTGGGCAGCGTTCTTGACGTCAAGCTGCCCGACGCAGCGTTTTATCTTTGGGCCAAGGTGCCCGACAACGTATGCAGCGGCTCGGACACGGCCTTTGCCGCCGAATTGCTAGCTCAATACAACGTCACCGTCTTGCCGGGCAGCTACCTCGCTCGAGAGGTTGATGGCCACAACCCCGGCAAAGGCTACATCCGCATGGCCCTCGTGGCCGAAACAGCAGAATGCCTAGAAGCTGCGCAGCGGATTGCGGCTTTTTGCAACCTACAACAGCGATAATTGCCCCTTTCGATCCCCCGTGGTCTTTTGCAACGATCACCCTAACCAAAAAATTACCATGACCCAACAACTTCAAGCCATCATCGACGCCGCCTGGGACAACCGTGCCAACCTGTCGCCAACATCCGCCCCCGCCGAAGTGCGGGAAGCGGTTGAGCATGTGATCAGCCAGATGAACAAAGGCCAGCTGCGCGTGGCGACCCGCGAATCGGTGGGCAAGTGGACGGTGCATCAGTGGATCAAAAAAGCCGTATTGCTCTCCTTCCGATTGAACGACAACGAAATCGTCAAAGCGGGTGATCTTGGCTTTTACGACAAAGTCAAAACCAAGTTTGCGCACCTCAGCCCAGAAGAAATGAAAGCAACGGGCGTGCGCGTGGTGCCGCCAGCTGTGGCACGCCGTGGCAGCTACATTGCTAAGGGCGCGATACTGATGCCCTCTTATGTGAATATCGGCGCGTATGTCGACGAAAACACCATGGTCGACACTTGGGCCACCGTCGGCTCTTGCGCACAAATCGGCAAAAACGTGC
>JANPAK010000472.1:0-2144 GCA_031429925.1 Variovorax sp. | reverse complement strand
TGGAGGAGATGTCGAAAAACCCGAATGACATCACCGGTGTGCCCACGGGCTTTTATGATTTTGACCGGATGACCAGCGGAATGCAGGCCGGTGATGTGATCGTGCTCGCGGCTCGCCCGTCCATGGGGAAAACTGCCCTAGCGATCAACATCGCTGAGCATGTGGCATTGAACGAAGGCCTGCCGGTAGCCGTGTTTTCTATGAGATGGGCGCCTCGCAATTGGCAGTGCGTATCGTCGGTTCGATAGGCAGGATTGATCAAGGGCATTTGCGCACCGGCAAGCTCAACGATGACGAATGGCCGCGTTTGGTAGAGACGATCGAAAAGCTGCGCAATATCTCGCTACACATTGACGAAACGCCTGGTCTCACATCTTCTGAATTGCGGGCCAATGCGCGGCGCTTGGCGCGGCAAATGGGCGGCAAGCTGGGCCTGATCGTGGTGGATTACCTGCAGCTCATGACCGGCAGCCGTGGCAGTGACGGTGATAACCGCGCCACTGAGCTGGGCGAGATTTCGCGTGGCCTCAAGATGCTGGCCAAAGAGCTGCAATGCCCTGTGATTGCGCTTTCCCAGCTCAATCGCGGTGTGGAAGCCCGCACCGACAAGCGCCCGATGATGAGCGATTTGCGTGAATCAGGCGCGATTGAGCAGGATGCCGATGTGATCATGTTCATTTACCGCGACGATTACTACAACAAAGACAGCAAAGAGCCTGGGGTGGCCGAAATCATCATTGCCAAGCAGCGAAATGGCCCGACCGGCACTTGCAAACTGGCATTTTTGAAACCCATCACGAAGTTCGAAAATCTTGCAGCCGGAATGTCGAATGACTTTTAAGTCTTTGATCATTGCAACACTCAGCACCCTGTTAGCCGTCGCGCCGAACGCATACGCTGAGTCGCCAATGATCACTGATGATGCGGGAACCCTTGAGCGCGGTGGGAAAAAGTTTGAGTTAGGTTCGGTTAAGTTGGGCCCCGTCTATGCCCATCAATTGAGCTTTGGAATCGCTCCTGTTGGCGCTTTGGAATTGGGGACCACCATTCAAAGTGAAAACGACAAGAGTCTTGCGCTGCGCTCGCGATTGCTTGGCTTGTCTGCAAAGTGGGTTCCGTGGCACGACGGTGCGTGGAGCGCTGGCGTCAAAGCGGAGTGGGGTACGGTTCGAGTCGCAGGTGCCAACACCTCAATGACCGCACTGACCGGCCTACTTACTTGGCGTAAAGACTCGGGCGTGGCGCTTCACGGAAACTTAGGCCGCACTTGGCAAAACGGCCCAGAAGACAACCGATGGGCTCTTGGCATTGACATTCCGATCACTGCTTCATTGCAGGCCACACTCGAGGGGGTTGGCTCTCGCACCGCTGGCGCGAGCAGTTCTGGCGCCCAGGCGGGCTTGCGCTGGGAATTGCAAAAGGGCTGGAAGGCCTTTACCTCTGTCGGACGTGTCAGTGCTCAGCGCGCGGCGAGTATTGGAACAAGCTACGAGTTTTAAGGAATCCGCGCCGAGCTTGATGCCTATAATGCTCCCATCGCGGGTGTCGTTCAATGGTAGGACTCTTGCTTCCCAAGCAAATAACGTGGGTTCGATTCCCATCACCCGCTCCAACATCTCAACAGCCCGGACTTGGGCTTTTTTTGTTTCTGGTGATCCAAGCTCGGAACCTGATTGATCCATGCTGCCTTGCTATGTCTTGCTCGACTTAGAAACGACCGGGGGCAACCCAGTGATCAGTCGTATCACTGAGATTGCGGCTGTGCGGGTGGAGCAGGGTGTGGAGGTGGCGCGCTGGAGCAACTTGGTCAATCCCGAGTGCCGCATTCCTGCATTTATTCAAACCCTCACAGGCATCAGCGATCAAATGGTCGAGGATGCGCCGCGCTTCGAGCAGGTTAGCGATGAGCTGTTGGCGTTGCTTGATGGTGCTGTGCTGGTGGCCCATAACGCGCGCTTTGACCATGGCTTTCTGGTTCATGAGTTTGCGCGGATTGGCGTGGCGCTGAATGTGAAGACGCTATGCAGTGTGCGCCTGTCGCGTAAGCTTTATCCGCAGCACAAGAGCCATAGTCTAGATTCGATCATGCAGCGACATGGCTTGACGACAATGTCACGTCACCGAGCGATGGGCGATGTGGATTT
>JANPAK010000471.1:0-5857 GCA_031429925.1 Variovorax sp. | reverse complement strand
GGCGCTCTCTTGGGCGGCTTAATCATTGGTGTCGTGGAGTCATTGGGCGGCTTGCTGCTGGGTGAGTCGCTCGGGCAAATCGGCATCTTTTTGATATTCATTGCCGTCCTGTTGTTCAGACCACAAGGTTTGTTTGGAGCTAAAGCATGAGTCCTTTGGCTAAAGAAATGCTGCACATCGGCATCTTTGCCGTGGGTGTCGCCCTGCTTTTGCAACTACTGACCTCCGGTTCTGCATTGAACTTCGTGATGATGACACTGTATGCCGCGCTTCTGGCGCAGGCCTGGAATATCCTAGGTGGATATGGCGGGCAATTCTCGTTTGGCCACGCATTGTTCTTTGGTACTGGGGCCTATGTTCAAGCCATTGCGCAAATGCAATGGGGACTCAACCCATGGCTGGCCATGCCCGTGGCCTTGCTGATCAGTTGCGCGGTGGGCGTGTTTGTCGGCGCCTTGAGCTTTCGCTACGGGCTCAAGGGCTCGTATTTTGCTTTAGTCACTTTGGCATTCGCCGAGGTGTTTCGTATTCTTGCGTTGTCCGTGCCCTTCACTGGCGCGGGGGTAGGTCTGATGGTGCCCTTGCGCGAGGGTGTGAGCAACATGCAATTTGGTTCGCGTCGTGGCTACGCGATGCTGATTCTCGCGCTGGTTGTGTTGGCTCTTGGCATCACCTGCTGGCTCAAGCATTCGCGGTTCGGTGCGTATCTGCAAGCGGTGCGTGACAACGAGGACGCAGCGCGTGCGATTGGCGTGAATCCTTTCCGGGTCAAGCTGGGCGCGATTGCCATTTCCGGGGCCTTGATGGGCACCGCCGGTGCATTCTATGTGCAGGTGTTTCAATACATCGACCCGGGGATTGCCTTCGGCGCGCACACGTCGGTCGAGGCTCTGGTGGGTGCGATTGTTGGCGGAATGGGTACGCTCTGGGGCCCGATCCTTGGCGCGCTGGCTCTGCACGTGTTGGCGGATCTCACACGCAACTTGTTTGGCCAACTACCGGGCATCAACATGGTGATTTACGGTACGGTGTTGGTGTTGATGGTGATGTTCGCACCACGCGGCCTGGCAGGCGTTGGACAGCATGTGCGCGAGCTGTGGAAGGGCAAGTCCAATGAGCGCTAACTTGATGCAGATCAGTGGCGTGTCCAGGAGCTTTGGCGGCCTGAAAGCCGTGCAGAACGTTAGCCTCGCTGTGCCACAAGGCAGCCTCACAGCTTTGATTGGCCCCAATGGAGCGGGCAAAACAACCCTGTTTGCGCTGATCTCTGGCTTCCTCGTTCCTGATGCGGGCCGCATCGAGTTTCAGGGGCAAGACATCACAGGTCGCTCACCCTACCTGAATGCGCAATCTGGCTTGGCGCGTACCTTTCAGATCGTCCAGCCCTTTGCGGCGCAAACGGTGCGTGAGAACATTGCTGTGGGCATGCATTTGCACGAACCGAGGCGACGCCAAGCCTTGGCTGGGGCAGAGGCCGTAGCCCTGCGCGTTGGCTTGAGCAGTCAGTTGGACAAACCGGCTGCCGATCTCACGGTAGCCGGTCGAAAGCGCTTGGAGCTGGCGCGCGCCTTGGCGACGCAACCCAAGCTCTTATTATTGGACGAGGTGCTGGCTGGTCTTAACCCACAGGAGATCGGCGAGATGCTTCCGGTGGTGCGCGGCATTGCGCAAAGCGGCGTCACCGTCTTGATGATTGAGCATGTGATGCAAGCAGTGATGAACTTGGCTGAGCATGTGTGGGTGATCGCGCAAGGTCAATTGATTGCCCAAGGCTCGCCCGCGCATATCACCTCCAACGAAGCCGTGATCGAAGCCTACCTGGGCCATGGCACAGCCGCGAAGCTGCGCAAGGCGGCTGCATGAGTGCGCTGCTCAGCATTCAGGGTTTGCGCGGCGGCTATGGCGCGGTTGAAGTTCTGCGTGGCGTAGATTTGCAATTGATGCAGGGCGAGATCGTGGCCTTGCTGGGCAGCAACGGCGCGGGGAAAACCACGCTGAACAATGTGCTCTGCGGCTTGGCGCCCCGTTGGTCGGGCAGTGTGCAATTTGAAGGGCAAGACATCAGCCGCTTGCACTATCGCGAGATCGTCCGCGCAGGACTCATTCAGGTGCCCGAAGGGCGAAAAATCTTCCCCAATTTATCTGTCCTTGAGAATTTGGAACTCGGCTCGTTCACCCGTGCGCGCGCGCGCCGTTCGCAAAATTTGGCTCGCGTGTTTGAGATTTTCCCGCGCCTCAAAGAGCGACTGACGCAATTGGCTGGCACGATGAGCGGCGGCGAACAGCAAATGCTTGCGATCGGGCGCGGCCTCATGGCAGAGCCCAAGCTCTTGATCCTTGATGAGCCATCACTGGGACTCTCGCCGCTATTGGTGGAAGAAATGTTTTCCCTGATCAAGCAGTTGAACGTCGATGGGTTGACGATCCTGCTGGTGGAGCAAAACGTGGCGCAATCATTGGATCTGGCGCAACGTGCCTACGTGATGGAAAACGGCAGTATCAATTTCTCGGGTAGTGCACAAGAACTTTTGCAAAGCGATAGTCTGCGCAGCTCGTATTTAGGAATGTAACCATGACTTCATTGCAAAAGAGGCGTCTCACCCTTTTATGTCTTGCGCAAAGTGCTATGTTTTTAGTAGCGACTTCTGCATGGGCACAAGCCAATACCCCACCGATTCGCTTGCTGGTCGGCGCTTCTGCCGGCGGCAGCACCGACATCATCGCGCGCTCCCTTGCGGCCGAGATGGCACCCATCCTAGGACGGATTGTGGTGGTCGAGAACCGCGCGGGTGCGGGCGGCAACATTGCAGCCGACGCAGTGGCTAAAGCCGCGCCGGATGGCAATACGCTTCTGTTGAGCTTCACCAGCCACGCAGTGAATGCTACGTTGTACCCGAGCCTGCCTTTTGATCCCATCAAAGATTTCACACCGCTCAGTCTGGTGGCCACCGCCCCAGCCATGCTGGTATCGCATCCCAGCTTTCCTGCCAAAGACCTGCGCGAACTGGTTGCCTTAGCAAAGGCAAAGCCAGGTCAACTCAATTTCGCCGTTGGTGGTATCGGTTCGTCGCTGCATATGGCCGGCGATGCTTTCAAGATGCGTGCGGGTTTGTACATCGTCAATATTCCTTATCGCGGCACAGCACCTGCGCTGGCCGATGTGCTTTCTGGTCAGGTGGGGCTCATGTTTGCGCCGATGACGGGTGCGCAAACGCAAGTTCGCGCAGGTAAATTGCGACCTCTGGCTGTCACGAGTGCCAAGCGCCTCCCCGCATTCCCCGACGTGCCCGCGATTGCCGAAGTCCTGCCGGGCTTTGAATCAAATGCTTGGTTTGGCTTGTTTGGCCCGGCTCGTATGAGCGCTGAATTAAAAACCCGATTGAACGATGCCGCGCGCAAAGCCATCGCCAGCCCAGAGATGCGCAAGCGCCTGGAAAGCGAAGGCTTGCAACTCAGCAGCAACACGCCCGACGAGTTTGCGGCTTTTGTAGAAAGCGAAATCAAGCGCTGGGCGGTTGTCGTAAAGTATTCCGGAGCTAAACCAGAGTAGTGCCGCACCATGATTGCGCAAACGTTGGCTCAAAAAATCATTGCGCGCGCCGCCGGGCGCAGCCATGTGGCGGTTGGCGAGATCGTGACCTGCCGAGTGGATCTCGCCATGTTTCACGACTCCTCTGGCCCCCGCCGTTTGAAGCCCATGCTGGAAGAGCTGGGGGCTGAGATCTGGGACAAGTCCAAAGTCGTTCTGGTGATGGATCACTACGTGCCCGAGCATGATGAAGCATCACGCAAAATTGTCAGGATCGCACGCGACTGGGCGCGTGATCAAAATTTACCCCATGTGTACGACAGTATGGGCATTTGCCACGTGGTGGTGCCGCAGCACGGGCACATTCAACCCGGCATGTTTTGCGTCGGCGGCGACTCCCATTCACCCACCGGTGGTGCGTTTGGCGCCTACATGTTTGGCATTGGTAGCACTGAAATGCTGGGCGTCGTCGTGACCGGGCAAATATGGCTGCGTGTACCGCAAACCATCGCCATGAACTGGTCTGGCCAACTGGCCAACGGCGTCTGCGCCAAAGACATGATGCTTGCGATGATTGCCCGCTTCGGCATGAACGGCACAAATTATCAGGCGGTGGAGTTCACAGGCAGCGCGGTGAACGCATTGAGCATGCAAGAGCGCATGACACTTTGCAATATGAGTGCCGAGCTCGGAGCACAAACCGGTCTGGTGGCGGCTGACGGCACCACGCGTCAGTGGCTCAATCGATCAAGTGATGTTGCTGATCCCGTGTCTGACGAAGGCAGTTTTGACGTTGAGCACCACTTCAATGCGGATGCGCTCAGCCCACAGCTTGCCGCACCGCACAGCCCTGCCCAGGGCGTGCCCATCGCTGACCACCTCAGCACCAAGATTGACGTGGCCTACATCGGCGCATGCACCGGTGCCAAGCTTGATGACCTGCGCTTTGCCGCGCAAGTGTTGCACGGCAAAAAGATCGCCAAAGGTGTGCAATTGATGGTGGCACCTGCCAGCCTGCAAGACCTCTCGGCGGCAAGAGCTGAAGGCATCCTTCAAAGCCTACTGGATGCTGGCGCCTCGCTGCTGCCGAGTGCCTGCGGCGCTTGCGCAGGTTACGGCAGCGGCTTTTCTGATGGTCAAACCGTTATATCAAGCACAGCGCGCAACTTCAAAGGGCGCATGGGGCCACCGAGCACGCAGGTGTATTTGGCATCCAGCTATACCGTAGCCGCATCGGCCTTGCGCGGCTACATCAGTGACCCTCGCGAGGTGCTGGCATGAGCGATTTGGGTAGCCCCCAAACGTGGTGCAAAGTTTGGCATGTGGGTGATGATGTCGACACCGATGCGCTCGCCCCCGGCGGCTACATGCAACATGGCATCGAGGTGATTTCAAAGCATTGCCTGGAGAATCTCTTGCCCCCGTTTGCTAGCGAGGTGAAGCCGGGCGACATCATCGTGGCGGGGCGTAATTTTGGCATTGGCTCATCGCGCGAACAGGCCGCAGCAGCGCTTAAGCATCTTGGCGTGGCAGCAGTTATCGCACCCAGCTACGGTGGCTTGTTCTTTCGCAACGCGTTCAATCTGGGGCTGCTGCTGCTCACGTATCCGCAGACCGAGACGCTGCGCGATCAAGAGCGGGTTGCGCCCCTAGCGATGGGTTCAGAAGTCACCTTTGAGCGCAACATAAAAATAACGCCCGCTCCCACGCCAGATTTCCTCGTTGATATGGTTCGGGCGGGCGGTTTAATGAATCAACTGCGCCAACAATTTGGCAAGGAAGTGCTGCATGTCTGATATGAAAATTGATCCGGTCACGCTGGCCGTCCTGAGAGGCCGGTTGGAGCAGATCGCCGACGAAATGGATGCCACGCTGTACCGTAGCGCTTTTAATCCCATCATTGCAGAGGCCCATGACGCCTGCCACGGCCTGTATGACGCCGTCACAGGCGACACGCTGGTGCAGGGCAAGTCGGGACTGCCGATTTTTGTGGGTGTGATGGCATTTGCCGTGCGTGCGGCGGCCAAAACCGCAAGCCAGCGCGGTGGTATGAAGGATGGTGACACTTGGCTGTTTAACGACCCCTATGAGGGCGGCACACATGCCAACGACTTCAAGCTCGTACGACCGTTTTTTCGCGGCGGCAAGCTGTTTTGTTTTCTCGCATCAGCGGCCCACTGGCACGATGTCGGCGGTGCCGTACCAGGCAACTACAACCCGGCAGCAACTGAATGCTGGCAGGAAGCGGTGCAAATTCCGCCCGTGCGAATTCAGCGAGACGGACTGTTGGTAGACGATGTGCTGGCCATCTTGAGCGCCAACACGCGC
>JANPAK010000470.1:0-16557 GCA_031429925.1 Variovorax sp. | reverse complement strand
GTCAATCCACCCGTAGCTTATATGCTGCATGCCGGCGTGCCCCTGCTGCTGCAAGCGGGCTGCCACTTTCCGGGCTTGCACAAAGGCGATGCCAATAAGGTCGCTGTAGAGGCCTACCCTGGCCTCTTGGCGCGAGAAATCATCGGAATGCGCAGCTACAAGAGCGACGACAAAGCCAAGCAAACCGCTGGGCGCCTCATTGCCCGAAAAGACATTTTGACGGCACTGGAGACTGGGCAGACGCGGTTGAAAGTACGCCTCAAACTCTCCAACGCGCAGCGCGAGCAACTGATCGACGATGCTAGTGGGGACTGCTTGGATGCTGTACTGTGCATGTTGCAGGCGCATTGGGCTCATGGACAGCATCTGGCTGGCCATAAGAACTATGGGCTGCCGAAGTTTGATGCTCTCGAAGGCTGGATCGTGACGGCCTGAGACGGCTCCTGGGGCTTGGGTTGCCTATCGTAGCGAAGTGCAGGAGGAAGGACGGCGAAGCCCGACTGGGAGGCACTCAGGTCTTGGCGCGCCAATGCATCACGACCGTGAACCAAAAATCGCCGTTCCTACCCGAACCATCGTGCTCCCCTCCTTAATCGCCGCTCGTAAATCCGCGCTCATTCCCATCGATAGCGTGTCAAGCACAGGAATATGTTGTTTTATAGAGAGAAATAGTGCTTTAGCCTTTATAAATTGTGCGCAAGACGCTATGAAATTATGAGCAGGTTCAGGAATCACCATGATTCCGCGCAGATGCAAATGAGGCAGTTGGGCGATCTCTTGAGCCAATGCCAAGGCACCATCCGGCGTGCAGCCTGCCTTGTTGGCCCCGCCATCAATATTCACTTGCAGGCACACTTGCAAAGAAGGCAGGTTCGCTGGCCGCTGTTCGGAAAGGCGTTGCGCAATTTTTAAACGATCCACGCTGTGAACCCAGGTGAAGTGCTCGGCCACCTGGCGCGTCTTATTGCTTTGAATCGGGCCAATCATATGCCATTCAATATCCGTCAAATCGGCGAGTATCAGTGCTTTTTCAACACCTTCTTGAATGTAGTTCTCGCCAAACGCACGCTGTCCTGCTTGGTAGGCTAGCCGCACCGTCTGCGGTTGAATGGTTTTGCTCACTGCGAGCATGCGAACATCGCCCGGATCTCGCGCGAACTCCACACAAGCCGCATCAATCTGCGCCTTGACGCTCAACAAATTGTCTGAAATCATGCCCATAATGCGCTTGTAGCCCCCGTCACTCTTATTTTGCACCACCATGGACATTACCCAACTGCTGGCATTTTCCGTCAAAAACAAAGCCTCCGACCTTCACCTGTCTGCGGGCCTACCACCCATGATCCGCGTGCACGGTGACGTTCGCCGTATCAACGTTGACGCACTCGACCATAAAGCCGTCCACGCCATGGTGTATGACATCATGAACGATACGCAGCGAAAACAGTATGAAGAGTTCTTGGAATGTGACTTCTCTTTTGAGATTGAAGGATTGGCGCGTTTTCGCGTCAACGCTTTTAACCAAAACCGGGGTGCGGCAGCAGTCTTCCGAACCATTCCTTCCAAGATTCTCACCCTTGAACAGCTCAATGCACCCAAGATATTTGGTGACTTGGCCCTCAAGCCGCGCGGCATGGTTCTTGTGACGGGCCCCACGGGTTCGGGGAAATCGACCACCTTGGCCGCCATGGTCAACCATTTGAACGAAACCGAATATGGCCACATTCTTACAGTTGAAGACCCGATTGAATTTGTGCATGAATCCAAAAAGTGCTTGATCAATCAGCGTGAGGTTGGCCCAATGACCCTGTCGTTTTCTGCCGCGTTGAGGTCAGCGCTGCGAGAAGATCCTGACTGTATTTTGGTAGGCGAGATGCGCGACCTCGAGACGATTCGCTTGGCCATGACAGCGGCTGAGACAGGCCACTTGGTTTTCGGCACCCTACACACCTCCAGCGCTGCGAAAACCATCGACCGAGTTATTGACGTCTTCCCGGCGGACGAGAAAGAAATGGTTCGTGCGATGTTGTCCGAATCGCTTCAAGCCGTGATCTCACAGACCCTGTGCAAAACCAAAGACGGCCAAGGCCGCGTCGCTGCCCACGAAATCATGCTGGCCACCAGCGCGATTCGCAACCTGATCCGCGAAGCCAAGGTGGCGCAAATGTATTCATCGATTCAAACCGGCAACAGTGTGGGCATGCAAACGCTCGATCAAAACCTGACCGATCTCGTCAAACGCAATTTGATCTCGCCTGCTGAAGCCCGCAGCAAGGCGAAGATTCCTGAGAATTTTGTCGGTTAAAACTAAGAAAGGAGGCTCTTCATGGAGCGCGACCAAGCGTCGAAGTTTATCAATGACCTGTTGAAATTGATGGTGAGCCGTAACGGCTCAGACTTGTTTTTGACTGGTGATTTCCCGCCCGCTGTGAAGGTGGACGGTAAGATCGCCAAAGTATCACCCCAGCCACTGACGGCAGCACATACGTTGGCTTTGGCGCGTTCAATCATGAACGACAAGCAGGCAGCGGAGTTCGAGCGCACAAAGGAGTGCAATTTCGCCATAGCGCCTCCGGGCGTAGGGCGGTTCCGTGTCAACGCGTTTATTCAACAAGGCAAAGTAGGTATGGTGTTGCGGGTGATTCCGCAGATCTTGCCGACCATTCAGTCTTTGGGTGTTCCGACCGTTCTCAGCGAAGTCGTCATGGGCAAGCGCGGCCTGATCATTTTGGTCGGCGCTACCGGCTCCGGAAAGTCAACGACCTTAGCGGCGATGGTTAATCATCGCAACGAGCACTCGTATGGCCATATCATCACCATCGAAGACCCTGTGGAGTTCGTACACCCGCACAAGAACTGCGTTGTCACTCAGCGCGAAGTGGGTCTAGACACGGATAGCTGGGAGGCGGCGCTGAAGAATACGCTTCGCCAAGCGCCTGATGTGATTTTGATGGGCGAAATTCGCGACCGCGAAACCATGGAACACGCTGTGGCTTTTGCAGAAACCGGTCACCTTTGCATGGCAACGCTGCACGCGAACAGCGCCAACCAAGCGCTTGATCGCATCATCAACTTTTTCCCTGAAGAGCGTCGCACCCAGTTGCTGATGGACTTATCACTGAACCTCAAGGGTCTGATCTCTCAACGATTGGTACCCAAACAAGACGGCAAGGGGCGATTTGCGGCGGTTGAAGTGTTGCTGAATACGCCCCTGATTTCAGATTTGATCTTCAAAGGCGATGTGTCAGAAATCAAGGAGATCATGAAGAAGAGCCGAAATCTTGGCATGCAGACATTTGACCAAGCGTTGTTCGACGGATTTGAAACTAATCAGATCAGTTTCGAAGATGCGCTGCGCAATGCGGATTCGGTCAACGATCTGCGCTTGCAGATCAAGCTCAATTCGCAAAGGGCCAAGACGCAGGATTTGTCTTCAGGAACAGAAATGCTCTCTATCGTATAAGCCGTTATCGCACACTATTTCTGCCACTATTTCGCAATGAACTCGATCAACTCAAAAACTTACGAATCAACCCCCTCCCAACCCGTCGCCTTCTTGGGCCTTGGCGTCATGGGCTACCCAATGGCCGGGCACTTGTCCAGCGCCGGGCATCAAGTCTCGGTCTACAACCGCAATGCTGCAAAAAGCAAATCATTCTGCACAGAATTCAAAGGATCTACGCGAGGGCTCATACCGCGCGAAGCGGTTGCAGGTGCAGATCTGATTTACTGCTGCGTTGGCAACGATGACGACCTGCGCAGTGTCGTTCTGGGTGCAGATGGCGCTCTGGCAGGTATGAAGCCCGGAGCCGTCTTGATCGACCACACCACAGCTTCGGCCAGTGTGGCACGTGAGTTGTATGGAGCGCTCAAAGCCAGGGGCTTGCATTTTGTGGATGCACCCGTCTCGGGCGGCCAAGCCGGGGCGCAGAACGGCACCTTAACCGTCATGTGTGGCGGTGATCAAGCCGCCTTTGATGCCGCGCGGCCAGCTGCAATGGCGTTCTCAAGAGCTTTCACAAGAATGGGCGAAGCCGGTGCCGGGCAGCTCACAAAAATGGTGAACCAAATTTGTATTGCAGGCTTGGTGCAAGGTCTATCAGAAGCGATTGCGTTTGGTCAGAATGCTGGGCTGGATGTAGAGCTTGTTCTCGACGTCATCGGCAAAGGCGCAGCCCAAAGCTGGCAACTAGATAACCGCGGCAAAACCATGGCTTCGGACCAGTTTGACTTCGGTTTTGCCGTCGATTGGATGCGCAAAGATCTAGGCCTAGTGCTCGATGAGGCCAAGCGCAACGGCGCACGACTGCCAGTCACGGCCTTGGTTGATCAGTTCTACGCCGATATACAACACATGGGCGGGCAGCGATGGGACACCTCTAGTTTGATCAAACGTTTGAAATAGACGCTCGATCAGCCTACCAGCCCAGCATCAGCCTGAGCGGCAGATACACCGCCATACCACCTATGATGCAAGCCAACGTATTGCGTTGCCAGTAGAAAATCGCTGCGCCTACGAATGCGCCGTAGATGCGGGCGTCTTGCAGTGTAGTGATCAGTTGACCTTGCGTCATCACAATTTCTGGAATGATCACGGCGGACAATGCTGCAATGGGTGCGTATTGCAGGCCGCGCTGCGCCCAATGGGGAAGATGGAAATCGCGGCGACTAATGAAGAAGAATGAGCGCGTGATCACAGTGACCACCGCCAAGCCAAGTATGACGGCGAGCGTCCAGAGATCGGTATCGCCTCTGATCATGGCTTTTTCTCCAATGCAGGGCGAAATCGTTCCAAGCTGAGGCAGATCACCACCGCCACGCCAATCGCAACGAGAATATTCAAACGCAAAGGTAGCGCAAACGCCACCACAGCGGCTGCGCCAGCGATCAAAGCGGACACGACGCGCAATTGGCTCGTCGCCAGAGAGCACGCGATGCCCACAAGCGCAAGGATACCGGCGAAACCTAGACCCCAAGCCTGAGGAATGACGTTAGCCAGCAGCACGCCCGCGACGCACGGCACCACCCAAGAACCCCAGTTCACTAGACTATTGCCAAGCAAGAAGGCTTGCTGCTGAGCCTGTGCAAGGTCGTCATGGGCTGGCTTCGAATAGCGCCGGGTAAATAGCACGTAGGTCAAGTCTGCTGTGAGGTAGCCACCGAGCAACCTACGCCAAAGGGGCAAGTGCATCATGTAGGGCCGCAGGTGCAGACTGAAAACGACGAAGCGAAGATTGACGCAGAAACCAGTGGCCAGCACCACCCACATCGGCGCACCGGTGAGAATCAAAGGCATGGCGGCGAGTTGCGAGCTACCAGCGAATACGATCAAGGCCATAGCCAAGCTTTCAACCAGCGAAAGACCAGATTTCATCATTGCCACGCCGGTCATCAGCCCCCAGGAAGCAATGCCGGGTGCAACCGGAAACATGGCACGCGCACCTTCTTTGAATTCAAGGTGTTGCCAAACGTGAAGCTGTTGCGCGGTGGGCTTGCTCAAGCCAGGCCACCCTTAGTGCCTTCAAAACGCTCACCCGCTTTCAAAGAGAATCCGCGTAGAAATTCCGCGACGGATAAGCGCTTTGCGCCAGCGCGTTGCAGCTCCGTAATGCGCAGAACCGAGCCTTGCCCACACAATACATCCACGCCTTCTTCATTGACTTCCAACACAAGGCCTTGATCATCAAGGCAAGTGCGAAGTGCACTCTTTTCTTGATAGCTAGTCGCATCAACAACACCAGCGGCACACAACTTGATCAACTCGCCACGCATCATGCACGAGCAACCTGGCGATGGCGAGAATGCGCGAATTCGCCGTTCAATTTGTGCGGCGCTGTCACGCCAATTCACCGCACTCTCAGTTTTCTCAATTTTTTGCGCATAGGTGATGCCTTCAATGGGTTGTGGAGTGCGCGGGAGGTTGCCGCATTCGGCAAGCGCCAGCGCTTGCACAATCAAGCGCGCCCCCAAGGCGGCAAGTTTGTCTTGCAGCGAACGCGTGTCGTCTTGAGACTCAATCGACAGCCGCTCAACGAGCAACATGTCTCCTGTGTCTAGGCCCGCATCCATCTGCATGATGGAGACGCCGGTTTGGACATCGCCAGCTTCAATCGCACGATGGATGGGCGCGGCGCCACGCCAGCGAGGTAGCAAGCTGGCGTGAATATTCACGCAGCCCAATGCAGGGATGTCCAAAACCCATTGCGGCAAGATCAAACCATAAGCTGCCACGACCATCACATCTGCGCCTGCCTCCTGAATCTGGGCCTTCGCTGTCGCAGCCTCATCAGGATACTTACCTTCGAGACGTAGGCTACGCGGCTGTGCAAATGCCAAGCCGTTCTCAACAGCAAACTGCTTGACCGGTGAAGCTTGGAGTTTCATGCCGCGCCCCGATGGGCGATCCGGTTGGGTCAGTATCAGCACAATGTCATGGCCAGCAAGCCGCAAAACCTCCAAAGCGACCCGCGCAAACTCGGGTGTGCCTGCGAATATCAAACGCATTCGCTTACCTGCGAACCGCAGGCTCGGCTGTTTCCCGCTCGAGCTTCGCCATTTTTGATTTGATTCGCGTACGCTTCAGCGGTGACAGGTATTCGACAAAGACCTTGCCCATCAGGTGATCCATCTCGTGCTGCACGCATACCGCCAACAAGCCGTCTGCGGCAAACTCGCGCCGCTGTCCCGTTTCATCAGCTGCACTAACCTTGATCGACACGCTCCGCTCGACGCCATCGTAGATGCCTGGGACCGATAGGCAACCCTCATCACCCTTGCGCTTTTCTGGGCTAACCCATGTGAGCTCCGGATTGATCAGCACCAAGGGCGCGTCACGCTCTTCGCTCACGTCAATCACAATCAGCCGCTCGTGAACGTCAACTTGTGTCGCTGCTAGGCCAATGCCCTCCGCGTCATACATCGTTGCGAGCATATCTTTGATCAAGGTTTTGATTCGGACGTCAAGACCCGACTCCACCGACACTGCTTTCGCAACGATATTCAACCGGATGTCGGGGTAATGCAAAATGGGAAGAATTTTTGACTCAGTCATGGCAAATGCGCTTAGAAAAGCTTGGAAAACGAGATGATGGTGTCAACTGTGGCACGCTCGAGCGCCTCAAGTGACGTATTTTCGCAATATTTCAAGCGATCTGTGACATTTTGATATCTTAAGTTTTCAAGAAATCTTGCCAAATCAATAGGTTAAGATCAAAATTGACAGTAATTTCTAGTTTCCAAACGGTGGGACAACAGGTATGAAGCACCACGCCTTTCGACATATATATGCAACCGGCCTCAGTTTGGCGATAGCCAGCGCGACCTGCGCGCCAGCATTTGCTCAAAATATCACCACACCCGTCCAGAAAGCGACCGCCCAGCGGGTGGCTCAGGCTGGGGTCGCCTTGGAGGATCTATCGCCCAATGCTCCTGACAAGTACACAGTGAAGTCTGGAGACACCTTATGGGCGATTTCCGGCCTTTTCCTCAAGCAACCCTGGCGCTGGCCCGAGTTGTGGGGCATGAACCTGAGCGAGATTAACAATCCCCATCGCATCTTTCCGGGTCAGATGCTGACACTGGATAAAAGCTCTGGCCGCGCCATCCTTAGTGCGCGAACTCAAACAGCGAACGATTTGCAAACCGTCAAGGTATCACCCCGTACCCGATTCGAAACCCTCGCGGATGCCGCCATCCCCACCTTACCCGGTTACCTGCTTGAGCCATTTTTGGCGGAACCCATCTTGGTGGATGAAGCGACCCACCTACGCGCGCCACGGATCATCGGTGCAGATAACGAGCGTGTGCTCTTCGCCAAAGGCGATCGCGTCTATGCGCGCGCCACGCAAGCGCAAGACCTGCCCACTGACAAAACCTCGCCCGTGCGTTATCGCGTTTACCGAAATGCCACGCCACTGCGTGATCCGACAAGCGGCCAAATCCTCGCCTACGAAGCACACTACTTAGGTGCCGCAGATTTGATCCGTGGTGAAAGTGTGCGGGATATTGCTGGCAAAGATGGCAAGCCAGCGAAAGAAATCGTTCCTGCCACTTTCGACATTGTGACCAACAAGGAAGAAATGCGAGCGGGTGATCGTTTGTTGCCTGAGCCCAAGCGCGAGTTTCCAACGTATGCGCCGCGCGCGCCGAGCCGGGTGATCGATGGGGTGCGCGTCATGTCAATCTACGGCAATGCCGTCGCTCGCGCGGGTCAAAATGTTGTCATCAGTCTCAACCGTGGCTCCGCGAACGGCCTAGAGATCGGCCATGTGATGGCAATTGTCAAAGACGGTCGAAGCGTGATCGACAGCACCGTTACGCCGCGCGAAGACGTCAAATTGCCTGACGAGCGTAACGGTTTGGCCATGGTTTTTCGCACTTTTGACAAAGTCTCCTATGCATTGATTTTGCAGATCAATGACGGTGTCAAAGTGGGCGATCGCCTCGTCAATCCGCGCTAACAGCGGCCTCGCTTGACGCGCTGCGGATGACGCGCGACGAACTCTCATGCTGGCTGCGCCTGTGCGCCGCTGATGGCATTGGGCCTTCAAGTGCGCGCAAGCTGCTGGCCGCCTTCGGCTTACCGGAGAAAATATTTGCGCAAAGTGTTCAAGCGCTAAGTCAGGTCGTGAGTGCGGCACAGGCCACGGCCTTGTTGGCCCCTAACACTGAATTGCTAGGCTTGGTGGAATCGACCTGGGATTGGCTGCAACAAGCGCCGCAGGGCGGTTTCCGCCATATCGTCAGCCTAGCCGATGCAGATTACCCCAAGGTATTGCTCACGCTGGCTGATCCGCCCGCGCTGCTTTACGCCTCCGGCTCAGAAGCAGTCTTCAAGCAATTGGCCGCCAAAGAGATCGCCAGTGATATCGCTATTGTCGGCAGCCGCAACGCAACGCCTCAGGGGTTGGCCAATGCGCGTAGTTTCGCCAAAGTTTTTGCGCAATCTGGCATGCATATCGTCAGCGGTTTGGCTTTGGGCATTGATGGCGCGGCACATGAAGGCGCCCTGGATGCTCAGCAGGATTTCGGTGGCGCTGCAGGCTCAACAATCGCCGTGGTTGGCACCGGGTTGGATCGTGTCTATCCCAAGCGGCATCATGATCTCGCGCATCGAATCGTGCAAAGCGGCCTCATCGTCAGCGAGTTCGGCATCGGCACCCCGCCGCTGCCAGAAAACTTTCCACGCAGAAATCGGATCATCGCTGCGCTAACGCAAGGCACCTTGGTGGTCGAAGCCGCCATCCAGTCAGGCTCACTGATCACAGCTCGCCAAGCGCTTGACTTAGGCAAGGAAGTTTTTGCTGTTCCTGGCTCCATCCACAGCCCGCAATCGAAAGGTTGCCATCACTTGATCAAACAAGGCGCAAAGCTTGTGGAAAGCGCACAAGACGTGCTCGAAGAGCTGTCGATCAAACCCACGCTCGATGCATCTAACGCTATGATTTCGGGAGCATTTAAATCAGATTTGGAAATGTCTAGCAACTCAAGTGCCTTTGAAAGTGCAGAAGATTCCGGGCTTTTGGAAGCCTTAGGGTACGACCCCATTAGCTTAGATGCGGTGATCGACCGCACAGGCATCCCCGCAGCGCAGTTGCAAGTAAAGCTATTGGAGCTCGAGCTGCTTGGACAGGTCGCGCGCCTACCCGGAGGGTTGTTTCAGCGGCAAGCGCTGGCCTAGCCATTCGAGCAATTGCCTGCCGTCCTTGGGGGT
Source organism: Variovorax sp. (assembly GCA_031429925.1). GTDB lineage: Bacteria > Pseudomonadota > Gammaproteobacteria > Burkholderiales > Burkholderiaceae_C > JANMDU01. The sequence continues at coordinate 6,845 of JANPAK010000470.1, read as the reverse complement.
CGTTCAGGCCAAAGATACATTGGACAGCAAGGCCGTCACTTCCGCCTGTCGGGAGCAACCGGTCTTCTCCAAGACCTGCTGAAGTTGGGATCGCACGGTGTTGCGGGAAACCCCACCACTGTCAGCAATACCATCCAGTGATTCACCGCCAGCCAAGCCGCGAGCAACGCGGGCCTCGGCGACGGTCAAATCAAACAGTGACCGTAACAACTCTACTGGGGGCGCCTTCCTTGCGGTCAGAGGCGTCATCACCAAAAGCGCGTACGAGCGCACAAAGATATCGTTGGCCGAACGTCGTATCGGCAAGACATGCGCCACCATGGCTGCCAAGCCGTCTTTGCCGCGCAAGACGAAGGAGCGAATCGACGTTTCGGGCGACATTCCCATCCCGGGCAGCGCAGCCCAGAGCAACGCGTTCGCGCGCGTGTCGGCTAACGCAATACGGTCTTGTGCGCGCCAATGCACCTGATCTTGCAGCCCCAGCATCAAATTATTAGCAGTGACCACCCTGCCGTCTTGATCCAGCACCAGCGCTGCCAATCCCATCGTCGCCAGCGTGTCGCTCGCTCCTTTGGCGCTGCGCATGCCTAGACGCGCCGCCATCAGCGCAGCACGAGCAAGATGCGGGCGCAATTCGTTCAGTGCCGCAATTTTCTCGGGCTCGACCGGGCCGCGCGCAAAGTCTCGCTCCACGGTAAACACAATATTGTCTTGGGTTGGCATGGCCAGCCCCGTGGATGCCGACCACCCTAGGCCGCGAGGTCGGAAAAAGTCGCGGTAGATTTCATTGGCGTCGAGCTGCTCTGGCGTCCAATAGTCAAATTCAGCCAAAAAGCTAGGCTGACTTTGCGTGAACAAGCAGACCTTGCGGCCACAACGCGCGAAGTAGCCTTCAGAGACATAAGCTTGAAAAATCTCGGTCAAATTGGAGGAGGTGATCCAACTCATCACCTTGTCCCGCACCGCAAACAGCTGCCCGCCCCTGGCTTGCACCATTACTGCGAGTTCATCCAGCACCTCGGGCCAAAGCTCGGGAACGAAGGAGCATTCATAAATGCGATCAATGAGGTCGGCTTTCATACGATCAGACTCCAGGGAAAAAAGATAGGCGCTATCCAGACCACAGCACAACGGCATAGTCCATTTGCATGATGACATCCGATTGTGCCTCGAGCAACATCCTCGCATCCGTCAACGCGCATCCCTCAAACAGGGGATTGCCTTAGGCAGGGTGACTATTTCACACTCCACATATCTTGAAAGGACACGTCATGCAATCATTTCTTCGGTCTCTGGGGCTTTGCCTCGCTCTGGCAACAGGTTTGCTCGCAGGATGCGGCGGTGGCGGCACCACGGCGGCTTCCACCACTATTTCAGGCAGTGCGGTCAAAGGCCCCGTCAATGCGGCCACGGTAACGGCGCGCGCCGCCAACTCCGGCGCAATTTTAGGCACCACCACCACCAGCCCCAATGGCACTTATTCAATGACCATCAGCTACAACGGTGACGTTGTGCTTGAAGTCACTGGCGGTACGTATATCGATGAAGCGACGGGGGTCAACACCGCTCTCAACCAGCTGAAAGCCGTCATCAATGCCAACGGTGGCGCCCAAACGGTTCACGTCACGCCTCTGACCTATATCGCTTATGGCTATTCTGGCGTCACCAGCGCAGGCTTCAACACCGCTTTGGCCAACTTGGCGACTCAATTCGGTTTGAGCGGCACCAACCTGCTGACCACCCTACCCACGGTATCCGGAACTGTTAATGACTATGGGCGAGTGCTTCGCGCTGCGTCACAGTACGTTCGAAATCAGGGGGGTGGATTTACGTTTGAGCAGTTTGTGGGCCGCGCGCTCGAACCAACGACCTTCACCGGCTTACAAGCAAGCTTCGCCAGCGCATTCAATACGATTAACCCAGGCCAAACGCTGACATTTGCATTCAACGGCGCGGGCATCACGATTGGTGGCACAGGGGCGGGCGGCGGCTCGGGCACTTGCGGCGTGAATGTCACAGGTAGCATCAGCACACAAGGCATCACAGTGCCGCTGAATCTGAACTATTGCATCACTGGTATCGCCGCAGGTTCGTGCAGCGCAAGCAACAGCTCATTGAGCCAGTCCTTGAATGGCCAAGGCGGCGTAGTCGGTGGTGTGAATCTGAACTATACCTATGCCGGTAGCTGCGCAGCAGGTGCCATCACCATAAATTTGGGCACCTGAGTCTTTGCAGTCAAGCAGTGTCAAAGCCGCTGGCATCATGCCAGCGGCTTTTTTCATGTCAACTCGCCAGTAAACCCCAAGCCAACCAACCCGCCGTGCCCCACATGGTGATCACCACCAGCACATCAATCGCGCGCCAGACCGCTGGGTGCGCGAGTTTTTGTGCCATGGCGGCTGCGCCAAAGCCCAGGGTCACAAACCACAGCGCCGAACCGGCTGCTGCGCCCAGGCCAAAGATCCAGTTCGTGGGCGTGGCGTAGGCCAGCGAGGCCGTGCCGATGATCACGGCTGTGTCGATCCACGCATGGGGATTGAGCCAGGAGAACGCCAAAGCGCTGGACAGGGCGAGTGAGGGCGTGCTCGGTGCGTCTTGTTGCGCGGCTTGCAGGCCCAGATGTGCGGGCAGCCGGGCGCGCTTGGCAGCCTGCCAACCGTAATTGATTAAAAACAAAACTGCGGCCCCCACCAAAGCGGCACTGATCCGCGGCGAAAGATCGCCCAGTTGAGCCAGGCCAAACACGCCAATCGCTATCAGCAGTGCGTCCGTCACGGCGCAGGCCAGCACGGTGATGCCCAGATGCGAGCGCAGCAGACCCATGCGCAGCACGTGCGCGTTTTGCGGGCCAATGGCCACGATCAAGGAAAGGCTGAGCAGCATGCCCGTGAGAAAGGTGTTCATGCGCTTATTGTGATGCGCAAGATCAATGTATCAATCAAAATTAACTATTTATCAATTGAGTTAAAAATGTTTTAATACAAACATGTCACTGGATCCCAAGCAGCTCGACGCTTTCGCCGCCACCGTGCAAAGCGGCAATTTAGCTGCGGCCGCCAAACAACTGCGCCTGACACTGGCCGCCGTCAGCATTCGCATCAAAGCGCTGGAAACGCAGCTTGGTCAGCGTCTGCTGATTCGCGGCAAAACCGCGCAGGCCACGCGTGCCGGTCAAGTACTACTTGCGCACATCAGCCGCACGCGCTTACTCGAGGCAGATTTGGCCGAGCGCTTATCGTCTCCGAGCGACGAATCGCAATGGCTCGCGCTACCCGTGGCGGTCAACGCAGACTCGCTCGCTTCGTGGTTTTTGCCCGGCGTACAAGCCACTTTGCAAACCCATCGACTGCTATTGCACAGCGTGGTCGATGATCAGGAGCACACCTTGCAGTGGCTACAAAATGGCGATGTGCTTGGCTGCGTGACCGATCTTCCTAAGCCTCTGCGCGGTTGCACAGCACAGCCTCTCGGCACAATGCGCTATCACTGCCTCGGGGCGCCTGAACTCGCGCAGCAGCTCAAAGCTTTGAAACGCACATCCAACGCACCCGCAATCTTGCAAATCCCAGCGCTGTGTTTCAATCCCAAAGATCAACTGCAAGATCGCTTTTTGGTGCAAGCTTTTGATCTGCAAGACGCCAGCTACCCGCGCCACTACTTTCCCGCTGGCGATGCGTATCACTTAGCCATGGTGCAAGGCCTAGGCTGGGGTTTGCAAGCGGATGTGCAGATGCGCTTGCAGTGGCGCGGCGAGATCGAATCGGGCCGCTTGGTCGATCTGTTTCCGGAGCAATATGTGGATGTCCCTCTGTATTGGCATCACTGGAGCCAAGAATCTGCACAAGCAGCGCGCTTGACAACAGCAGTGATGGAAGCAGCCCGTTTGTATTTGCGGCAAGACAAATCTGCTTAAACTCTGCTGTATGGCGCTCTCACTGATCCACCATCCCGATGGCCAGCACCGCTGCTCCTGGTGCGGCGAAGGCGAGGCCTTCGCCGATTACGTCCACTATCACGACCACGAATGGGGCATGCCCGTGGTGGACGAGCGCAGGCTATATGAAAAGATTACGCTCGAAGGTTTTCAAGCGGGTTTGAGCTGGATCACGATTTTGCGCAAACGTGATCGCTTACGTGAAGTATTCAAAGGCTTCGATTACGAAAAAGTCGCGCGCTTCACCGAGAAAGACGTCGACAGACTCGTGCAAGATGCTGGCATCATCCGCCATCGCGGCAAGATTGAATCGGCCATCAACAACGCGCAGAAAGTCTGTGACCTGATCGACACCCAGGGTTCGGGCGCATTGGCAAAACTGATCTGGTCGCACGAGCCCAGCGCCAAGCAACGCCCCGCCACAATCACGCCTGCCATCGCTTCAACACTCGGCCAAACCGAGCAATCCCAAGCCCTGAGCAAGACGCTACGCAAAATGGGCTTCAACTTCGTCGGCCCGACCACCATGTACGCAATGATGCAATCCATGGGCGTGGTCAACGATCATCTGGAAGGCTGCACGCACCGCGAGCAGGTGGAGGTCGCGCGCAACGCTCTGAAGCGCCCTTAATCCTCACTCTTTAGTCAATCATCCACCAGCCCCAGTAAATACTGCGTAGAGCGCTACAGATTTAGGAATCATCAGTTTTCACCTGCATCAACTGCAAGGATGCAAGCGCCATGATCTTCGCGCTATCGACCAGTTCTTGGATGCCCACATATTCGTCCGGCTGATGCGCCAGATCCAAAATTCCGGGGCCATACGCAATCACGTCTCGCAGATGGCCTGTACGCACAATATGCTTTTGATCATACGTGCCGGGGCTGGAAATGTAGCTCGGCTCGCGGCCTAGAACACGCGCAATCGCGCGAGCTGTGGCGTCCACCACCGGCGCGTCTTTCGGCGTTGCGGTGGGCACGAAGCTCATGATCTCCCGGATATTGAAATCAAAGCCAGGCCGCGTGCGCTGCAGCTCTTGCAGCATCTCCAAAATCTCGCGCTTCACATCTTCAAGCTGCTCTTCGGCAATAAAGCGGCGATCGAGCACCGCACGGCAACTGTGTGCCACCACAGGTGCAGGCGTGTCCGCAGTCGGCCAGCCGCGCACATCGCTGGCGTAGCGCTGCTCCACTTGCCCGCCATGAATGCTGTTCACGTTCAGAGTGGATACGCGCGCGCCCGGTGGCTCCACCGGCTCGCTCGTGCGCCGCTGCGCCAAGGCTGGCTGCAATCTCGTCTCCAGCAAGTGAATAAATGCGCTCATGTGATTGATCGCGCTGTCGCCCAAGAAAGGCATCGAGCCATGCGCAATGCGGCCTTTGGTTTCCACCTCAGCCCAATACACGCCGCGATGCCCAAGGCAGATGCGATCCACACCCAATGGCTCGGGGATGATCACGTGATGCACCCGCGGCTTAGAGAAATAGCCCTTCTCCGCCAAATAGCCGACGCCCGCAAAACCACCCGATTCTTCATCCACCGTACCGCTGATCTCTAACGTGCCTTTGAACGGAATGCCACTATCGACGATCGCTTCGCAAGCGATCACTGACGAAGCCAGTCCACCCTTCATGTCGCAAGAGCCCCGCCCATAGACCCGACCATCTTTCACTTGCCCGCCAAACGGCTCCACCGTCCAACCACTACCGGGCTCGACCACATCGATATGACTGTTGAAATGCACGCACTGGCCGTTACCTTCGCTACCTTTGCCTTCATAACGCGCCACCACATTGGTGCGCGGATGCGAGTCGCTATCCCCGGGCGCGCCCTCCGCTCGGATGTACTCCACCGCAAAGCCTTTTGTGCGCAAACGTTCACCCAAAAACCGCGCGCAGGCTTCGTAGGCATCTCCTGGCGGATTGATTGTCGGTATACGAATCAGCGCTTGCGTCAAGGCAACCACATCGTCTCGTCGCGCCTCAATAGTCGCGAGCAACTGCGCAGTGGTCGTTAACTTCGGCATAGCGTTAGCACCATGCGATGCAGCGTTTGGTCGGCACGCAGCTCTTACAACACTTCACTTGCAAAATCCGCCAAGCGCGAGCGCTCACCGCGAGCCAGCGTGATGTGGCCGCCGTGTGGCCACCCCTTGAACTTGTCAACCGCGAAGGTCATTCCGCTCGACCCCTCGGTGAGGTATGGCGTATCGATCTGCGCCAAGTTACCCATACAGACGATTTTGGTACCTGGGCCCGCACGGGTAATAAGGGTCTTCATCTGCTTTGGCGTCAAATTTTGAGCCTCGTCAATGATCACGTACTTGTTCATGAAGGTTCGCCCACGCATGAAATTCATGCTCTTGATCTTGATCTTTGAGCGAATCAATTCATTCGTTGCAGCCCGACCCCATTCGCCTGCATTGCCACCATCGTTCTTGGTCAGGAATTCCAAGTTATCGTCCAGTGCGCCCATCCAGGGACCCATTTTTTCTTCTTCCGTCCCGGGCAGGAAACCAATGTCTTCACCCACACTCACTGTGGCTCGCGTCATGATGATTTCGGTGTAGCGCCGCTCATCGAGTACCTGCGTTAGGCCTGCAGCCAGCGCCATCAGTGTCTTGCCAGTCCCGGCTGTACCGGCCAATGTGACCAAATCGACATCCGGGTCCATCAGCAAATTCATGGCGTAACTCTGTTCACGATTGCGCGTTGTTACGCCCCAGACGGCATTCTTTGCATGGCCATAGTCCTTGAGCGTTTTGAGTACTGCTGTTTTGCCGCGCAGCTCAACAACCCGCGCATACAAGCTCGGTTCACCAGGGGATTCAAAATAGACAAATTGATTGATCAACAATTGCGGCACGATCGGGCCGTTGATGCGATAGAACGTATGGCTGCCTTGCTGCCA
>JANPAK010000469.1:0-3285 GCA_031429925.1 Variovorax sp. | reverse complement strand
TTCTCGTTTTCTCTAGGAGTCTGCGGTGGAATTAGTTCAGCGTCTTGGCTTTTTCGAAGACCTCTTCGATTGCGCCGACCATGTAGAAAGCCTGCTCGGGTATCGAATCACACTCGCCATCGACAATCATCTTGAAGCCTTTGATGGTATCGGCCAGCGGTACGATCTTGCCCGGTGAGCCGGTGAAGACTTCGGCGACGTTGAACGGCTGCGAGAGGAAGCGCTGGATTTTTCGCGCGCGGGTAACGGCGAGCTTGTCTTCTGGTGCCAATTCGTCCATGCCCAAAATCGCGATAATGTCGCGCAATTCTTTGTAGCGCTGAAGGTTCGACTGTACCCTGCGGGCAACGTTGTAGTGCTCTTCGCCAACCACCAACGGGTCGAGCTGACGTGAGGTCGAGTCAAGCGGATCAACCGCCGGATAAATACCCAGCGAGGCGATATCACGGGAGAGCACCACGGTCGCATCCAAATGTTGGAAGGTCGTCGCCGGCGAAGGATCGGTCAAGTCATCTGCTGGTACATAAACCGCTTGGATCGAGGTGATCGAACCAACTTTGGTTGAGGTAATGCGCTCTTGCAGGCGACCCATTTCGTCGGCCAACGTCGGCTGATAGCCGACAGCTGATGGCATCCGGCCTAGTAGCGCGGAGACTTCCGTACCGGCCAGCGTGTAGCGATAGATGTTGTCCACGAAGAACAGAACGTCTTTACCTTCGTCACGGAACGATTCCGCAATGGTCAAACCGGTCAAAGCCACGCGCAAACGGTTGCCTGGAGGCTCGTTCATCTGGCCATAGACCATGGCTACTTTGGAGTTTTCTAAGTTCTCGAGATCCACGACTTTGGAGTCAGCCATCTCGTGATAGAAGTCGTTGCCCTCACGGGTACGCTCGCCCACGCCGGCAAACACGGACAAGCCGCTGTGCGCCTTTGCAATGTTGTTGATGAGTTCCATCATGTTCACGGTCTTGCCCACGCCAGCGCCGCCGAACAAGCCCACCTTGCCGCCTTTGGCGAACGGGCAGACCAAATCAATCACCTTGATGCCAGTCTCCAGCAATTCTTGCGAGGGGCTGAGTTCGTCATAGCTAGGCGCTAGGCGGTGAATCGATGCTGACAATTCGCTGCTCACCGGGCCGCGTTCGTCAATCGGATTGCCCAGCACGTCCATGATGCGGCCGAGCGTGGCTTTGCCCACAGGAACCATGATGGAGTTGCCAGAGTTGGTCACGATCATGCCGCGACGCAGGCCGTCGGATGAGCCGAGTGCAATGGTACGGACAATGCCGTCTCCCAATTGCTGCTGTACTTCGAGGGTCAGCGCGGTACCTTCCATTTTGAGGGCATCGTAAACCTTTGGCATTTTGTCGCGGGGAAATTCCACGTCAACCACAGCGCCGATGCACTGAACGATTTTGCCTTGAATGCCTGAGTTAGCTTGAGCCATTTTTTGCTCCGATTTAAATAAAAACTAGTTTGTTCCGTAGGAGTGATCTTGGACTTAACCGCTGATAGCGGCTGCGCCCGAGACAATCTCAGACAGTTCTTTGGTGATGGCGGCCTGGCGGGTCTTGTTGTAGATCAGCTTCAGTTCACCAATCACGCTACCTGCGTTGTCGGTGGCAGCCTTCATGGCAACCATGCGAGCGGCGTGCTCGGAGGCCATGTTCTCGGCGACGGCCTGATAGACCAATGCTTCAACATAGCGCACAAGCAGATCGTCAATCACGGTTTGCGCATCTGGTTCGTAGATGTAATCCCACGAATGCTGGTTGCCTGCTGCTTTCGATTCAGCTTGCATCTGTTCAGCCGACAAAGGCAAAAGCAGATCGACCGTGGGCACTTGACTCATGGTGCTGACAAATTTGTTGTAGCAGAGATAGACTGCGCTGACTTCGCCAGCTGCATACGCGTCTAACATCACCTTCATCGGGCCAATCAACTTGTCCAGATGCGGGCGATCGCCCAAATGTGTGATGTGCGAGATGACTTTTGCGCCGACACGATTCAAAAAGCCCAAGCCTTTGCCACCAATGGCGACCGCTTTGGGCGTTTTGCCGCTGGACTGCGCTTGTCGCAATTGAGCAGTAACAGCACGCAGCAAATTGGTGTTCAAACCGCCGCACAAGCCTTTGTCTGTCGTGACCACGATGAATCCAATCGACTGGCCGTCGTTCTTCTTCATGAAGGTGTGCACATACTCAGGATTGGCTTTGCCGAGGTTGTTGGCAATAGAGCGAATTTTCTCGCTATAAGGCCGTGCTGCACGCATCCGCTCCTGCGCCTTGCGCATTTTGGAGACCGAGATCATTTCCATGGCCTTGGTGATCTTCTTGGTGTTTTCCACCGATTTGATCTTGGTGCGTAGTTCCTTGCCTGCTGCCATTGTTGACTCCTAATGTTTGGTCAAGAATGGAATTAAGCGAAGGTCTTTTTGAATGCGCCAACAGCGGCCATCAATTCGGCTTCGGCATCTTTGTCCAGCGCTTTGCTGCTCTCAATTTTGGCAAGCATAGAGGCATGCTTGTCTTTGAGGTAGCTTTGCAGACCAGACTCAAAAGCCAAGATTTTCTTGACTTCGATATCGTCCATGAAGCCTTTATTCACCGCAAACAGGGTGGTTCCCATCAGGCTGATGGATTGCGGGCTGTATTGTTTTTGCTTCAACAATTCCGTCACGCGAGCACCACGATCGAGCTGCTTGCGGGTGGCTTCGTCCAGATCAGAGGCGAACTGCGCGAAAGCAGCCAATTCGCGGTACTGAGCCAAATCGGTACGGATACCGCCCGATTGGCCTTTGATGATCTTGGTCTGAGCTGCGCTACCCACGCGTGATACCGAAATACCAGCGTTAATCGCAGGTCGGATACCGGCATTGAACAACGAAGTTTCCAAAAAGATCTGGCCATCAGTGATCGAGATCACGTTGGTTGGCACGAAGGCAGACACGTCGCCAGCTTGCGTTTCAATGATCGGCAGAGCGGTGAGCGAGCCGGTTTTGCCTTTGACCGCGCCATTGGTGAATTTCTCAACATAATCAGCGCTCACACGGGCTGCGCGCTCGAGCAAACGGCTGTGGAGATAGAACACGTCGCCGGGATAGGCTTCGCGACCAGGTGGGCGGCGCAGCAGCAAAGACACTTGGCGATATGCCACAGCTTGCTTGGACAAATCGTCATAAACGATCAGTGCATCTTCGCCACGGTCGCGGAAGTATTCACCCATCGTACAGCCCGAATAGGCCGACACGTATTGCATCGCGGCTGATTCAGACGCAGTGGC
>JANPAK010000468.1:0-2796 GCA_031429925.1 Variovorax sp. | reverse complement strand
CCGCCGCCCAGTTGCACCGGGATATCGTCGCCGCCCGCATCCATGTGCGCTTTAACGGCCTTCAAAATTCCTTTGACGGCGATCAGGTTTTGTGGTTTTACTGCAAATGAACCATTCAAATCGACCAAATGCAAGCGGCGTGCACCCGCATCGATCAAGAGCTGCGCCATTTCAACGGGGTCGCCAAACACGGTGGATTGCTCCATATCGCCTTGTTTGAGGCGCACGGCTTTGCCGTCTTTGAGGTCAATGGCGGGAATGAGGATCATGGTGTGTGTGGGCTGCCTACAAGCCCAAGCAGGAAAGAATTAAGGATTCCAGTGGAGGAAGTTGCGGTAGAGCTGCAAACCTTGAGCGGCACTTTTTTCTGGATGGAATTGTGTGGCGAAAATGTTATCGCGTGCGAGCGCGGCTGTAAAGAGGCCGCCGTAATCAGTTTCGCCTGCACTGTGACTTTTTGACGCAGGTTGGGCATAAAAACTGTGGACGAAGTAAAACCAGCTTTCGTCAGCCACGCCTTGGTAAATCGGATGCGGTAGGGTTTGCCTCACGCGATTCCAGCCCATTTGTGGCACTTTGAAGCGGCTGCCATCGCCCTGCAGGTGGCCTTGCAATTCAAACTTGTGCACCTGGCCTTTGATGAGCCCGAGGCCCGGTGTGTCTTGCTCATCGGAGTGATCAAGGAGCATTTGCATGCCGACGCAAACGCCAAACATCGGTTTGGCTTGAGCCGCTTCAAGCACGGCTTCTTGCAAACCAGAATCTTTCAGGCAAGCCATGCAATCTCGCATTGCGCCTTGGCCGGGCAAAACGATGCGCTGCGCCGCACGCACCTCTTCTGGGCGCTGGGTGATGACGACTTCAAACTTCGTGCCTTGCGCGGATGCTTTTACGGCATTGGCCACGGAGCGCAGATTGCCCATGCCGTAATCGACGACGGCGACGGTTGGTTTCAAGGAATCAGACATACTATGAATTTAATAGCACTTTGCGCATATTTTATGCGGGCTAGAAGCCTAAAGCGCTTCAAAAACAGCTTACAAACTGCCCTTGGTCGAAGGAATCACACCCGCGCTGCGCGGATCCAGCGCCAGCGCCATGCGCACAGCGCGAGCAAAGGCTTTGAAGATCGTCTCGCATTGGTGATGCGCGTTGTCACCCTTCAGGTTGTCGATGTGCAGCGTGCATTGCGCATGGTTCACAAAGCCTTGGAAGAATTCGTAGGCCAACTGCGTGTCAAAGCCACCGATCACGCCACTTTTGAAATCCACATCCATGTGCAGCCCCGGCCGGCCAGAGAAATCCACGACCACGCGAGAGAGAGCTTCATCCAGCGGCACATAAGCATGCCCATAGCGCCAAATGCCTGCCTTATCGCCCACAGCCTGCGCCACCGCTTGGCCCAGCGTGATGCCCACATCTTCCACCGTGTGATGCCCATCGATATGCAAATCGCCCTGTGCATTGATCGACAGATCAATCAGCCCATGGCGCGCGATTTGATCGAGCATGTGGTCAAAAAAACCAATTCCAGTGTGCAGATCAGCTTTGCCCGAACCGTCAAGATTGACGGCGACGGTGATCTGGGTTTCTTTGGTGTTGCGTGTGACGCTGGCTTGGCGCATGGTGTTTGCAGGAGTCGTGCTCATGGCTCTATTGTCGCAGAGGCTGGATCGAGGCGAAACAAAAAATCAGCGGCGGCGGCCCAGTCAGAGCGCCCCAACGCATGCCCACCCGATCTCACCAGCAGCGTCAATGCGTCTGACCGACCCGCCCATTTGCTGCGCAACTGTTCGTAGCGATAGCGCGCACCCTCGGGGTTGGCCCATAAATCATCCTGCGCCTGGATGATCATCAGGCCACGCGGTGCAATCTGCGCCAAAAGCGCCTCGCCATCGTCTGCCATCAGTGCCTCTTGCATTGCTGATTGACCGGCTTGCGGCCCCAGCCAGTGCGGAAATGCCTTCACCAAACTGCGCAAGCTCTCTGCACCTGCGCCCATTTGGCGCATCGATGAAGCGCCTGCCGTGCCGCTGTTGTGGCTGATCACGGCGGCAATGGAGGGATGGGTCGCAGCCGCGAGCAAGGCGGCCTTGCCGCTGCGCGAATGTCCGATAACAGCGATTTGCGCTGATCGATAAACCTGCTGAAGCGCCAGTGCCGTCTGCCCCATCGCCCAAGCCCATGCTGACAAAGCGCCAAACGCCAATGGCGGCCAACGATCAAATAGCGGGCCAGCGCGCTCGCCGTTTGGCGCATCATGCGCCAAGTCCAATCGGTTGAAGCTTGCCAACGCAATGCCCCGCTCATGAACGGCATTCACGGCATCTTGAGTGAGGCAATCTGGCCAGCAAGCATCTGGGCTGAGTAATATCTTGGCCCCATCGCCTACGGGTTCACTGGGCCAATTCACTTGCAGCAACCAGCTCAGTTGCGCATCGATTGCGCGCACTCGCCAGATTTGCAGGACGCCAGTTTCGCGCCTCAACTCATGAACCAAAAGCGCCTGCAAGCGAGATTCTGCTGGCGGCACACCACCGTACATCACGTCGATGTAGTGACTTACCCTAATATTCATCTTGTTGGCGTCGGTGAACCGTATGATGCTAGATACACGCTCACTCTAACACTGGAAATTCCATGCAAATCAAAACCTCACTTCGTTTACTCACCTTGGGCCTTGGTTCGTTTTTTGCGCTGACAACGCAAGCTGCTGATATCCGGGTGATGTGCTATCAAGATGGTATCGAGTGCGATGTCACGGCCGAACTGATCAAGCGCTTTGAAGCGCAAAAC
>JANPAK010000467.1:0-1667 GCA_031429925.1 Variovorax sp. | reverse complement strand
GCCTTGGCTCTCCACGCCACGCAGCTTGCCCAGCTTAATCTGGAAAGCTTTGCCATCATCGCCGGGCGGCAGCTCAGCGCCCACCAAAGCTACAGGAACACGAATGCCAACACGGGCATTGGGCGCACCGCAAACGATGTTCAGCAAGGCACCTTGCCCAGCATCCACTTGGCAAACGCGTAAGCGATCCGCGTTCGGATGCTGCTCGCAAGCCATGATCTCGCCGATGACGACGTTGCTAAACGGCGGTGCGGCGGTTTTCGTCTCTTCCACTTCCATCCCAGCCATCGTGAGCGCGTCAGCGAGTTGCTGGGTGCTCAAAGCAGGATTACAAAATTCGCGGAGCCAACTTTCGGGGAATTGCATTTTTATTCTCTCTGCGTCTTATTTGAATTGGCTCAAGAAGCGAACATCGCCTTCGAAGAACTGCCTCAGATCGTTCACGCCGTAGCGCAGCATCGCCAGTCGATCAATACCGGAGCCAAAGGCAAACCCAATGATTTTCTCGGGATCAAGACCCATGTTACGCACCACTGTGGGGTGCACCTGGCCGGAGCCTGCCACCTCCAACCAGCGGCCAGACAAAGGGCCTTTGGAAAATTGGATGTCGATCTCGGCACTGGGCTCAGTGAAAGGGAAGTAGCTCGGTCGGAAACGCATCACCAAGCCATCGTCTTCAAAGAAAGTTTTGCAGAAATTGAGGAAGGTGACTTTCAAGTCCTTAAAGCTAACGTTTTCGCCGAGCCACAGGCCTTCAAACTGGTGAAACATCGGCGAATGCGTGGCATCGGAATCGACACGATAGGTGCGCCCAGGAGCGATCACCCGGATCTCCGGGAAAGTTGCCGCGCTGGCGTACTTCTTCGCATGCGCCGTCGCATAGCGAATCTGCATCGGGCTGGTGTGCGTACGCAAGCAGTAGGGCTGGCCTTCTTCGTCATTCATATCCACGTAAAACGTGTCTTGCATCGAGCGCGCAGGGTGATTTGGGGGATTGTTGAGCGCAGTAAAGTTGAACCAATCGTTCTCGATCTCCGGGCCATCGGCCACATCGAAGCCCATGGAGCCAAAGATTTGCTCGATGCGATCCCAAGCCAGTGCAATCGGATGCAAGCCGCCCTGCCCGCGCTGGCGACCCGGCAGGCTAACGTCAAGCGCCTCGGCTTTGAGCTGCTTGTTAAGCTCTGCATCCGCCAGTGCTTGGCGGCGCGCCGTTAAAGCTGCTTCCACTGCTTGTTTGGCCACATTGATCGCTGCGCCGCGTGTCTTTTTCTCATCCACGCTTAACGCCGCCATACCCTTCATCAGTTCCGTGAGCTGACCTTGCTTGCCTAAGAAAACCGCTTTGGCGTTTTCCAAATCAGCGGGCGTGATAGCGGCGGCGAAGGCGGCTTGCGCGTTGGCTTGAATAGTGTCGAGATCGCTCATCAAGATATCCGGATAGTTCAAAACAAAAAGGGCTAGTGCCGAAATGCGGCTCTAGCCCTTGATTTTATTGCGTGAATCGCTACGAATTTCGTAGCGACAAGCAAAGTGAATTAAGCTGCGAGCTTGGCCTTAACTTGATTCACGATGCTTGCAAAACCTGCTGCGTCACGGACAGCCAAGTCTGCGAGGACTTTGCGGTCAATGGCGATGCCGGCTTTGCGGATGCCATTTGCAAATTG
>JANPAK010000466.1:0-3636 GCA_031429925.1 Variovorax sp. | reverse complement strand
GGATAAAGCGTGAGCCAGATCGCTCCGTGGGCAGGCGGTTGGCCTCCTCGGAAATTGAGCACGGCGTCGTGCCAGCGCTGATAGACATCGCTGCCGGGTTTTCCCAGTTTGTCGGCCACGCCCACGGTTTGTACGCTCCACTGCTCGCCATATTCCCACTGCAAATCGTCGCAGGTGACGAATTGACCCAGGCCAGGGTGGAAGGGGCCAACATGGTAGTCCTCCAGATAAACCTCAATGAAGGTCTTCCAGTTGTACTGGCATTCGTGCTGGATGGCGCGGTGGAATACATAACCAGAGAAATCAAGGTCCTTGGCGGCTTTCATGCCTTGAAAGAGTTGATTTAAATCGGTCCGCTGGGTTGATGCGGCGTCAAACTGAAGGCCATTCCAAGCTTGCAAGTCGTAATTGTTGAGGTTGAGACAGGGGTCATGCTCAAAATGTGGGGCACCAATCAGCGTGCCGGTGGGCTGCTGACCCGAGGTGTCATAGGTCCAGCGGTGCAGTGGGCAAATGATGTTGCTCTGCTCTTGGCGCCCACGGCCATGCAGCATGACGGCCTGACGGTGGCGGCAAACGTTAGAAATCAGCTCGATGCCTCGCGGTGTACGCATCAAGACGCGGCCTTCGCCCTCTTGGGGCAAGGCGTAGTAGTCGCCGACGGTTGGCACCGCCAAAGCGTGACCGACGTATTTGGGCGATTGCGCGAAGACACGCTGCTGCTCAGCCTGGTAGATGGCTGGATCAAAGTAGCTGGAGACGTGCAACGGCGCTTTTTGCAGTTGCAGATGGCGGGCAAGGCTCAGGTCGGTCATGTTTGGCAACCTAATACAAGAAAGAAGATGAAATCGGCTACCCAAACATAGCCTTAACACTGATTTTACCCCGCCGCCGCGTGATGGATTGGTGAATATGGCCTGAGCACCGCCTAAAATCGGGTTTTCCTGATCTTGTATGCCCAAATCCGCTGTTCCAACAACCGTTGTCGATGCCGACCTCAGCTACGAATCCGCTTTGCATGAGTTGGAGGGACTGGTCGCGCGGATGGATTCTGGCCAATTGCCCTTGGATGAACTCCTCGCAGGCTACCAGCGCGGCGCAGTTTTACTCAATATTTGCCGCGCGAAGTTGGCGGTTGTCGAGCAGCAGATTAGGCTGCTTGATACAAAAACCACCCCCTAGGAGGCACTTTGCTCGCGTTTGATTTTTCGCACTGGAGTGCACAGCAACTCGCGCGCGTCGAGCATGCCTTAGATGATTGGGTCCCGATTGATGCGCCGGCAGGATTGGGTGAGTCCATGCGCTATGCGGTGCTGGGTGGTGGCAAACGACTGCGCCCGTTGCTGGTGTCTGCGGCGTGCGACAGCCTCAATGGCAACAGCAACGCAGCTTTACGGGCTGGCTGCGCCGTCGAGTTGATTCATGCCTACAGCTTGGTACATGACGACATGCCCTGCATGGACAATGATGTGTTGCGCCGCGGCAAGCCAACCGTCCACGTGAAGTTTGGCCAAGCTCAGGCTTTGCTGGCTGGCGACGCGCTGCAGGCTCTAGCTTTTGAACTTCTCACGCCCCCGGATAACAGCGTGCCTGAGGCAATGCAGGCCCGTCTGTGCGGTTTGTTGGCGCGCGCTGCCGGTGAATCTGGCATGGCCGGTGGGCAAGCAATTGATTTGGCCAGTGTGGGCAAGGCGCTGCCGGAGGATCAACTTAAGCGAATGCACGAGATGAAGACGGGCGCACTCTTGCAAGCCAGCGTCATGATGGGTGTAGTGTGCGGCCCAGCGACACAGGCTCAGGTGCAGGCTTTGAGCACCTATGGCCACGCGATTGGCCTAGCATTCCAGGTGGTGGACGATATTCTGGACGTCACTGCAGACTCGGCCATCTTAGGCAAAACTGCAGGTAAAGATGCGCAAGCCAACAAACCAACGTACGTTTCGACTCTTGGCATGGCGCGCTCACAAGCCTACGCCGAGCAACTGTACGACCAGGCGATCTGCGCGCTTGATGATAGCCAGCTCCATCAAACAGCCGCCTTGCGTGCCTTGGCCGATATGGTGGTACAACGAGCGCATTGATGGACGTACTCCTCCTATCCTTTTACAGACCTCATAAATAAAGCGCATCGTGCTATAAAGTTTATAGTGATTAAAATTTCAATATGACTGCTCTAGATCTGTTACACGCAGTGAATTCTCCCGCCGATCTGCGCAAACTGCCCCGACACGAGCTCAAGGCTTTGGCCGACGAGTTGCGAGATCACGTGTTGCAGTCGGTGTCGAAAACCGGTGGACACTTGAGTTCCAACCTTGGCACCGTGGAACTCACTATCGCCCTGCATTACGTTTTCAATACGCCCGACGATCGACTTGTCTGGGACGTTGGCCACCAAACCTATCCGCACAAGATACTCACTGGGCGGCGCGATAGGATGCACACCCTGCGTCAAATGGGTGGTATCAGCGGTTTTCCGCGCAGAGATGAAAGCCCCTACGATACATTTGGAACGGCGCATTCATCCACGTCCATTTCGGCTGCTCTGGGCATGGCCATTGGCGCAAAGAACCAAGGCGTCATGCGTCACAGTATCGCCATCATTGGCGATGGCGCGATGAGCGCAGGCATGGCTTTCGAAGCCATGAACAACGCGGGCGTGCAGCCGAATTTGCCTTTGCTTGTGGTTCTCAACGACAACGACATGAGCATTTCGCCGCCAGTGGGTGCTTTGAATCGCTATTTGGCGCAGCTCATGAGCGGGAGGTTTTATGCGGCGGCTAAAAATGTAGGCAAGCAAGTGCTCAAACCTGTGCCACCGCTTTTTGAGTTGGCCAAGAGATTTGAAGAGCAAGCAAAAGGCTTGGTTGTTCCGGCAACGCTGTTCGAAAAATTCGGATTCAACTACACCGGTCCGATTGACGGGCATGATCTGGATTCCCTGATACCGATGCTGGAAAACGTCAAGCAACTGATGGAAAACGGAGCAGGCCCGCAGTTTCTGCATGTCGTTACCAAAAAAGGGCAGGGCTACAAGCTCGCGGAGGCAGACCCTGTGGCCTATCATGGGCCGGGCAAATTTGATCCTGCCGTTGGCCTGACGAAGCCAAACACACCCGCTAAGCCAACCTTCACGCAGATCTTCGGCCAGTGGCTTTGTGACATGGCCGAGCAAGACAGTCGCCTTGTCGGCATCACGCCCGCCATGCGCGAAGGGTCTGGATTGCTTGAGTTTGAGCGGCGCTTTCCGGATCGATATCACGATGTGGGTATCGCGGAGCAGCATGCCGTGACGTTTGCCGCAGGCTTGGCCTGCGAAGGCATGAAGCCGGTGGTGGCAATTTATTCCACCTTTCTGCAGCGCGGCTATGACCAACTCATCCACGACGTGGCCATTCAAAATTTGCCGGTGGTGTTTGCATTGGATCGCGCGGGGATCGTTGGTGCGGATGGCGCCACGCATTGTGGCGCCTACGACATCGCTTACTTGCGTTGCATTCCCAACATTTCTGTGGCGTGCCCCGCAGATGAAGCGGAATGCCGCGCCTTGCTGACCACCGCCTTCGAGCAAGATCACAGTGTGGCGGTGCGTTATCCGCGAGGCGCTGGCGCTGGCAAAGTGCCAAGCAAAGACCTGAC
>JANPAK010000465.1:0-12776 GCA_031429925.1 Variovorax sp. | reverse complement strand
TTGATGACCTCTGCGCCCAAGTCTGCGAGCAACATGCCGCAGGTCGGGCCCATCACCATGTGGGTGAATTCCACCATTCGGATGCCGGCGTAGGGCAGCGGATGTTCAGCCATGAGCCGCCTCCCGCATGTTCGCCGTTTTAAGTGGCTGCCTTCCGTCTGCATACACAAATCCCAGTGGCAAACCTGCTTCAGCAACCATGCCATACAGCGGCTCGACAGGAAGGCCGCGCTTCAGGTGATCGCGGCTGGCCATCAGGCGCTCGATATCGATGCCGGTTTTCACACCCATGCTTTCAAACATCAGCACCAAATCTTCGGTCACCACGTTACCCGAGGCACCGGGGGCGTGTGGGCAGCCGCCCAGACCCGCGAGCGAGGAATCGAATGTGCGTATGCCTTCCTCAAAAGCAGCCAAGCAATTGGCCAGCCCCAAGCCTCGCGTGTTGTGCATATGCGCACTGTTGACCTTGCCCAAACCGAAGGCCGCAATCACTTTGCGGTACATGCGGCGCACTTGCGCAGGGTTGGCCATGCCCGTGGTATCGGCCATGCCGGTCTCATCCGCTCCCGCTTCGAGCAATGCCTCCATCAGCGACATGACGGCGTCTTCAGGCACAGCGCCTTGCAAGGTGCACCCAAAGGCAACGCTGATGCCCGCTTCAATCATCACTTGCGGCGCGATCTCATTGCGCAGTGCGACGATATTGCGCACTTCATCAATCATTTGCTCGCGGGTCTTCCTCACGTTTGCACGGGAGTGTGCTTCGCTGGCCGAGCAAGGAATGGTGATTTTGTGAGCGCCGGCACCCAGCGCCGCTTGCGCACCTTTGAAGTTGGGCACCAAAGCCAATACCGTCAAACCCGGCAAGCTGCGGGCATGAGCCACGATCTCGACCGCGTCAGCCAGCTGCGGCATGAGTTTCGGGGGCACGAAGGACGTCACCTCGATCTCCCGCAAACCCGCCTCATATAGTGCGCTGATCCAGCGCTTTTTGTCTTCAGTCGGCATGACGGCTGCGACAGACTGCAGGCCATCGCGCGGCCCCACCTCGCTGATCAGCACGTCCACGTCTGCATCGCGCAAAAAATAAGAAGATTGGCTTGACATATTCTATCTTGTGAAATATAGTACTGATAGTCAGAATTAAATCACTATTCTGTCGCCATTGTCAAGCTCTACAGCGATCTATCACCCGCTTATGCCCCGCAAATCCGCCACGCCCAGCCTCTCCGAACGCGATGCCGCGCCCGGTGGCGTTGCGGCCGTTGATCGGGCCTTGAGTTTGCTGTCTGTGTTTCGTGCGGGTGAGGAACCCTTGGGTTTGGCGCAACTTGCAACACGCGCCGCTTTGCATAAAAGCACTGTGCTGCGCCTGCTCGCCTCCTTGGAGCATGCGATGCTCGTGGAGCGCTTGGCCGATGGGCGCTACGCTTTAGGGCGCGGCATCGTACGTCTGCATCATGTCCACCAAGCCAATTCTTCACTCGAGCGCGTCGTCATGCCGGCGCTGCGAATGCTCGTTGCTAGCACGGGCGAGAGCGCCGCGCTGCATGCGCTTTGGGGCAGTGGGCCGCAGGCGCATCGCATCAGCTTGTTTCGGGTCGACAGCCCGCAACCGATCCGTGACCACTACAAAGTGGGCGACATCATTCCCTTAACCGGCGGCACAGGCGCTCGTGTTTTAATAGCATTTAGCGCAGAATCTGCATGGTCTAGCAGCCAATTTGATGCCAAAGATCTGGCTCAAATCCGGCAACACGGCTACAGCGCTCTGCGCGGTGACCGCGACCCGGAAGTGGCGGGCATCAGTGCGCCGGTGTTCAAGCAAGAGGCTGGATTAACCGTCTTAGTGGGCGCGCTTGTGCTCACCATGCCCGCGAGCCGCTACGACGAGCGATTCATTCCGGCGGTCCTGAGCGCGGCGCGTGATGTCAGCTCAGCTCTTGGCGCATCGTAATCGGCACTGCGATCCTCAGATCGCTGCATTGATGCTGAAATTCATCCCCGAAGCAAGAGGTCTCTGGCATTGCTAAGATAGCGAGCTCCACCCGAGGCTCACCCTTTTCTGCTCACTCATTGTTGATCGACTGATTCACGCCCATGCAACCGACTCTCAAACCCCAAAACCCCAACTTCTCATCTGGCCCCTGCGCCAAGCGCCCAGGCTATGACGTGAGCAAATTGCAGCTGGATACCTTGGGTCGCTCGCATCGATCTGCTCTGGGCAAAAAAGCACTGGGCTTGGCATGCAGCGAAACCGCGCGCATCCTGGGTTTGCCCGAAGGCTACCGCGTTGCGGTCGTGCCAGGATCAGACACCGGCGCGATTGAAATGGCGATGTGGTCCCTGCTCGGGCCACGCGGCGTGGATGTCTTGGAATGGGAGTCTTTCGGCGCTGGCTGGACGACCGACATCGTCAAACAACTCAAATTGCCCAACACCAACGTGATCAACGCAGGCTATGGCGATGTCGCTGATTTTTCAAAAGTGAATTTCGACAACGATGTGGTGTTTTGCTGGAACGGAACAACCTCTGGCGTCAAAGTGCCCGATGGCAACTGGATCCCTTCCAACCGCGCTGGCCTCACGCTGTGCGATGCCACCTCCGCCGTGTTTGCGATGGAGCTGCCTTGGGACAAGCTGGACGTCATTACTTACTCTTGGCAAAAGGTCTTGGGCGGCGAAGGCGGGCACGGCATGCTGATCTTGAGCCCGCGCGCGGTTGAGCGCCTCGAAGCCTACAGCCCACCTTGGCCGATGCCCAAAGTGTTTCGCATGAAATCGGGCGGCAAAATCACAGAAGGTCTGTTCAAAGGCGAGACCATCAACACACCCTCCATGCTGTGCGTATCAGACTACCTCGATGCTTTGCAGTGGGTGGAGAGCATTGGTGGCGTG
Source organism: Variovorax sp. (assembly GCA_031429925.1). GTDB lineage: Bacteria > Pseudomonadota > Gammaproteobacteria > Burkholderiales > Burkholderiaceae_C > JANMDU01. The sequence goes on along the minus strand of JANPAK010000465.1, from coordinate 9,875 downwards.
AAAGGCACGATGGCGCGCAGCGAAGCCAACTTGCAAATCATTGAAGACTTTGTGGCGGCCAACGACTGGATTTCCTTCTTGGCCAAAGACAAATCCTTCCGCTCCAACACCAGCGTCTGCATGACGCTCAAGGCAACCGAAGAGCAGGTTAAAAAGATGGCCAAATTACTCGAAACCGAAGGTGTCGCCTACGACATCGGTGCTTATAAAGATGCACCTGCTGGATTGCGGATTTGGTGCGGCGCAACCGTGCAGGCCGCTGATTTGCAAGCCCTGATGCCTTGGCTCACTTGGGCTTACACGCAGGTCACGGCGTAAACCCAATCCCGAATTGCCACCATGTACAAAATCCGAACCTACAACCAAATCTCCGTCAAGGGGCTGGAGCGCTTCCCGCGCCAGTCCTACGAAGTGGGCAGCGACATCAGCCAACCCGACGCCTTTTTGCTGCGCAGCCAAAAGTTGGCTGGAATCGAAGTTCCGCCATCGCTGCTTGCAGCGGCTCGCGCGGGCGCAGGTGTCAACAATGTGCCCATCGCCGATTACAGCAAGCGCGGCATCGTGGTGTTCAACACGCCGGGCGCCAACGCCAATGCCGTGAAAGAGCTAGTCATGGCTGGCATGCTGCTGGCCACGCGTGGCATTTTGCCGGGCATGGCCTATGTCAACTCCTTGACTGACATGACCGACGCGGCCGCAATGTCGGCCCTGCTCGAAAAAGAAAAAGCCCGCTTCGCGGGTGGCGAGATCAAAGGCAAGACGCTGGGCATCGTGGGCTTGGGTGCGATTGGCTCCATGGTCGCCGACATGGCGCTGGCCATGGGCATGAAGGTGGTGGGCTTTGATCCTGCGCTATCGATTGACGCCGCATGGCGCTTGTCGAATGAAGTCACGCGTATGGAGAATTTGCAGGCCTTGCTGGCTCGGGCTGACTACGTGTCTTTGCATGTGCCCGCCATGGATGCCACGCGGCATTTGATCAACGATGCGGCTCTGGCCTTGATGCGTCCCGGCGCCGTGCTGCTGAACTTTGCTCGCGAAACCATTGTTGATTCAGCGGCGATTGAGCGCAGTTTGAATCAAGGCAAGCTGGGCAAATACGTCTGCGATTTTCCGGAGCCAATGCTGCTGAACCACGCCAAGGTGATTGCCATGCCGCACATCGGCGCAAGCACGGAAGAATCGGAAGAAAACTGCGCCGTGATGGCCGCCAACCAACTGATGGACTATCTTGAGAACGGCAACATCACCAACTCGGTGAATTTCCCCGCCGTCAGTATGCCCAGAACACCTGGCACATTCCGCATCACCTTCTCCAACGACAACACCTCCGGCGTCTTGGGCCATGTGCTGTCGGTGCTGGCGGATCAGAAGGTCAACGTCATCGATATGATGAACAAGAGCCGAGGCGAATTGGCTTTCAACATCATCGACGTTGAAAGCCTGCCTGGTGCCGATGCGGTCTCAGCCATCGCAGCGGTTGAGCACGTGATTCGGGTGCGCGTGATTTAGCGCCTGTCTCGATGTCGGCCCGCCTTTGATCGATACTGCTCTGCACCACGCCAATCGACTGGACGGCTCACAATGCAACCAACTCGGCAAACCAGAGAAAGCAGCACCAACTTAGCGGACGGACTCACTGTGCAAGCTGCGGTGCGGCCAGATGCGACCGCGATACACCTGCCTGCAAGGATTGTTACTTTTGGTCAGCTCGAAGATCTAGTTTGGAGAGCTGCCATGTTCTTGAACCGGAATAGCGTGACAGCCGGCGATGTTGTCGCCATTACTTGCTCAAATGAATTGGCCATTCTTGTTGCCACTTTGGCAACTGCAAGAATCGGCGCAACCACGTTTTCGGTCCCGATCGGAACGCCGTCGATCCAACGCGCGGAAGTCGTCGGAGCGGCAAAAGCGCAGTTTCTGGTTACGGATTTGCTTGACTTAGAAAGCAATGGGCTGCCGCGATTGCCTTTTGATCTGGACCGTATTGCAACCGAAACGACAGCGATCGATGTGGCCGTCCGCGATGAGTATCCGCAAGCGCCTTGGCTCATCATTACAGGATCCGGTTCAACCGGACGAGCGAAGCTTATTGAGTCTACTCATGCGATGTTTCATGCGCGCGGGCATCTTTATCGCGATCAATTTGCGCCTTCCCAGAATGATTGCGTCGCTGTTCTGATGCACTCTGATTTCTCCTCGGCTAAGCATTTGCAACTCAATGCCATGTTTTCCGGCGCGGCAATTTGCCTGTTTGATCGATCCAATACAAACCCCATCGATTTGTGTAGGCGCCTAAATGTGACTATCCTACACACGGTTGTTATTCAACTTGAGCAATTGATCCATCGGCTCCCGACCGAGGCAACAAACGTTCTGGGATCATTGAGAGCGTTAGTCCCATTGGGCTCAGCTGTAAATGATGACTTGCGCAAAAGGGTGATAAAAGCCCTGAGTCCATACCTCTATGTTCGGTACGGAACAAATGAAACCGGGCAGGTAACCATTGCAAGTCCACACAGAATCCTAAGTTTCCCCAGCGCTGTGGGTCGCCCAGCCTCGGGCGTGCAAATTGAGGTGGTGGATGCGAGTGGAAAAGTCCTACCGGACGGCGATGCTGGTCAATTGAGGATTCGGAGTCCGGGAATGACCGATCACTATGTGGACGATGACCAAGCCACAAAATTTGCGTTTAAAGATGGTTGGTTTTATCCTGGTGATCTTGGAAAATTCGCCCCAGATGGCCAACTGATTTATTTGGGACGGGCTGATCAGATGATGATCATGGATGGAATCAATATCTATCCAGCTGAAATTGAAGCCGTGGTCTCGCGCCATCCGGCGGTATGCGAAGCGGTAGCCATTCCATTGCATTCAACCTTGCATCAACACATTCCGGTATGTGCTGTGGCGCTTCACGCAGGGGCGAGCGTCACTGAACAAGAACTGCTGGATTTCGCTTTTCAGCGCCTGGGTTCGCGCCATCCTAGACGAATAATCATTTTTGAGAAATTGCCCCGCTCCCGGCAAGGAAAGTTGCAGCTCCTCCAGTTGAATCAAGACATGGCTGAGAGACTCAAATAGCGCTTTTAGGTGATCGTTGATCAATCAACTTCGCAAATGAAATCCTCAAATTTTGCGTTTTGCCCTCTTGGTATCGATGCCACTTGCTCCACGGTAACCTGGTGAGGAAATACAAGCGTCACTTTGAATACATCTGTCAGGCGCGATATTTCATTTTCAGTGAGCACCCTCTCTGCCCGAACCTTCAACACGACTTCGTCGAGACGCTTTTGAACCACTTGCAACTGCTCAATTGGCGCGATGCCAACCCAGCGGTCTTCCGGAAAACTCGGCCAATGCTCGGTGCCATCGGGTAGCTTCAGCATGTTCCGCGCTCGTCCGAAAATGCGTCGAATCACCGGTAGCCCTCTACCGCAGGGGCAATCATCCCCATGCTCTGCATAGTCGCCAATGTCATAACGGATCAGCGGCATCGCGAAGTTGTGTAGCGTCGTGATCAGCACACGCCCGACTTGCCCGGGCTTGGTTGGTTGCCCATCTTCATCGACAATCTCAACCAAAAGGTTTTCTGATTGCACATGATAGGCGCCGTGATCGCACTGAAGCGCGATATAGCCAGCCTCTTCGGACGAGTACACATCAGCGATATCGCAATCCCAAACGCGCCTGCAAAGCGCGCGTGTTTCATCACTCAACACCTCACCAAAGGTGCGTAGTTGCTTCAGATTCGGCAAGGTGATGCCGCGTTGATTTGCGAGCTTAGCTAGGGCATGCAGGTTAGACGGATGCGTAATCAAATACGCTGGATTCTTTTCAACGAGCCAGTTCAGCTGATCGGCAACATCGGCACGAATGTTCAACGTGAACACCGGGCCGGTGGTAAGAATCTGAGCGGTCGACAATCCCCAGTTCGATGCCTGTCCGGTCTCGACGTTGGATCGAATCGCGGCAAGGCTTGCATTGAAGTCGCGGTGTTGCCAGAAATGTTCTCGAAGCGTCAATGCGCGCCAAAAATGTTGGGTGAGTTCGGTCTGGTAAAAGTTCACCGGCGTGCCTGTTGATCCCGAAGTGTGTCCACGCGAAACCTTCCCATGCTGGCCCGGCAGATTCGCGTTAAGCAAGGACTGATCTAACCGACGCAGGTCGTCGCGGGTCAGCACAGGCAATGCCGAGAATTGTTCGCCCGTGATCGAAAGACCAGGCTGGAAACCAATTTTCCTGAGCTTATTTGTCCAATAGTCAATGTTGGAGAAGGCTTCCGTCAACACGTGCTGCAGTTGTCGGAACTGCGCAACCCGAATGTCGTCCGGTGACATCCACTCGCTAAGCTGCAACTGAAATTGCAGCGCTAATGCCTGCGCACCCGCATCGCTCGGGACTGCCGGCCATGCGCAATGAGGTATCTGGCTGGAGAAGGATGCCACGGTGAAACCTTGCTGATGATGGCTCAATTAAAAATGCCTCCCCATCCTAGATTTCTGGTCCAAGTTTGCAGTTGCTGCAGAGCGACAACTGGACTAGCGCATAGAAAATACAACCACATCAAAGCAAGTATGGCACATGTTAGGTTTTGAAATATGGGTATGACAACGCCGGAAATGATGCTCAAGAACCACTCTACCCGACGCCGATGTGGTGTGAGTCATCGCAGCGGTTGAGGACGGGATTCGGGGGCGGGTGAAACAACGCACTGCCTCGTGCGAAGTCTGTCTCAAAGCGCTACGGCATCAGCTTGACGATTCGTGTGCTTTGGTCTAAGGCCTAGCGGATTGACATCTGCCCGTCGGGACGGCCGTCGTTACACCGCGGTCACCCGTACCCCTGCAGGCAGCCCGACTACATCTGCGCATTGGCTTGATTGGCTCGCCACGCTCGCGCGCTTGAGGCAAAGCGCGATCGAAACCAGTGCCCGAATGCACTAGCGCTAGAAAATCCGAGAAGCAAAGCAATCTCGGTTGAGCTTCGATCGCTGTCTCTGAGTTGGCGCACGACTAGCTCGCGCCGCATCGAATCGAGCAAGCTAGCGAAAGATTCGCCTTCCCCGGCAAGACGGCGATGGATCGTGCGGCGATCCACACGCATTTGCAATGCGATTTGATCGGCTGTGCAACGGCCTTGCGGCAACAATGCAGACATGAGTTGCCTTACTTGATCACTCGTGGCGGGGGCAACTTGCCGCAGCGCTTGATCAAGTTGGCCGCGCGAATACTGTGCCCAAGCCGCATCGCGGCCAGGCAACTCTTGCGACAAACTTGACGCATCACACACTAGGCCATTGAACTCCGCGTTGTAATCAATCGGGCAATCAAACAGGCGCTTGGCATAGCTGGTCGCGCCAGAAGGCCGATGCGCAAAACACACGCGCCGCGCCCGCCAGCGCTCGCCCAACAGCTCCCTCAGCACACCATGCATCACGCCCACTGCCATTTCCATCGATTGACGCATGGGCTGCTGCGAGCTCACGAGCAGTGTCTCGCGAATGATCACCCAGTCACCGGCTATGTCAACGTCGGTGAATAGCGATGGATTCACCAACTGCAAATATCGGCTGAGCGTTTGCACCGCAGCCAAACCAGTAGGCTCTTCGCGCAACACCAAGCTGACTTGCCCCAAATTGGCCAACCGCCGCCGCGCCGCCAAGCGCAGGCCAAAATCGTCCCAACCGCTTTCTTGCGTCGCGCGCTCCAAAAGCGAGCACACGGCATCCACCGCGATCAACTGATCCGGCGCTTGCAAAGCACGCTCGGGAATGCCGCAGCTTTGCAGCAGCTTACGTGTGTTCAAGCCTGCTAAGGCGGCCAACTCCCCAAAACCGTAGAGCGTGGCACTGCGGATGAGTCGTGCGGTTTGACGGGGAATACCCTGATTCATATGTCCCAATAAAGCAAATCAATGTCCCAATATATCAAAACAATTCACTTGAACGGCCGATACTTCCGACACACCATTCATTATCAGGAGACGCCCCATGAGCCGCCTTTTTATTTCATCCTTTGTTCCTTCTCGCCGCACTTGGATTGCCGCGATCACCGCCACGCTTTGTGCGGCAACCGCGTGGGCATGGACCGATAAGCCGGTGAAGCTACTCGTGCCTGCGCCCGCCGGCGGCACGATGGATGTGGTGGCGCGGGTGATTGCACAGCAACTCTCCGCTGACATTGGTCAGCCCGTCGTGGTCGATAACAGGCCGGGGGCGGGTGGCGCGATCGCAGTCCAAGCCATGCTGCAGGCTCCGGCGGACGGCCAAACCATCATGGTGACTGCGGACAACATCCTCACTGAAATCCCCCACGTGATGAAGATGCCCTATGACCCACTCAAGGACATCAAACCTATTGCGACGGTTGCAAGGGCAGGCATGGTACTCGTCGCGGCGCCTAACGTACCTGCTGACAACATCAAAGCCTTGGTCAGCCACGTCAAAGCCAATCCTGGCAAGGTCAGTTTTGCCTCCTACAGCGCCGGCACCACCTCGCATTACGCTGGCATGATCCTCAATCAAAAAGAAGGGCTCGATATGCAGCACGTGCCCTTTGCTGGATCGCCCCCTGCGTTGCAACAGGTGATGGGCGGGCAGATTCAGGTGATGTTTGATGGCATCGTGACCTCCATGCCTCAAGTCAAGGCTGGAAAGCTCAAAGCCATAGGCGTGGCGGGGAAAACGCGATCAGCCCACCTGCCCGATGTGCCGACACTCACTGAACTTGGCTACCCAGAATTGGTGTTTGGCAACTGGCTGGGAGTGATTGCATCCAACCAGCTAAGCGCCGATCTGACCGCCAAGATTCATGCTGCCGTCCTCAAAGCAGCGGATGCACCGGCGATCAAGGGGCGATTAACCGCCGCAGGCTTTGAGCCCAACACCGCAACGACACCTGCAGAACTCGCCGTTGGCTTGAAGGCTGACTTTGAGCGCAATGGCTCAATAGTCAAGCGCTTTGACATCAAGCTCAACCAGTAAGGCATTGTCATGACAGCCGCTGTTCTCACCCGTGGCACGCTACGGGTGTTGCCCCTGACCTGCGCGCTCGGTGCAGAGCTCCAAGGCGTGAACCTTGGTGATGCATCCCGTAGCGATGATCTCTTTGCTGAGATCAAATCTCTGCTGCTTCAGCACAAAGTGCTCTTCTTGCGCGATCAAGACATCACTCGCGCCGAGCATATGGCATTCGCACGCCGTTTTGGTGAGCTAGAGGACCATCCCGTTGCAGGCAGCGACCCCGACAACCCAGGCCTCGTCCGCATTTACAAGTCCCCTGAGCAGCCTAACGACCGCTACGAAAACTCATGGCACTCCGATGGAACCTGGCGTGAAAAGCCGTCCATGGGAGCGGTGCTGCGTTGTATCGAGTGCCCGCCGGTGGGCGGAGACACGATGTGGGCCAACATGAACTTGGCCTACGAACAACTTCCACCCCAAGTGAAAGACCAAATCGCCAACCTGCGTGCGCGACACAGCATTGAAGCGACCTTTGGTGCGGCCATGCCGACAGAAAAGCGATTAGCGCTCAAAGCGCAGTACCCCGATGCCGAGCACCCGGTGGTTCGTACACATCCCGAGACCGGAGAAAAGGTGCTGTTTGTCAACGGCTTCACCACCCATTTCACCAATTTTCATCACCCGGCCAATGTTCGGGTCGGGCAAGACTTTACGCAAGGCACGAGTACGCTCCTTCAGTACCTGATCAGCCAAGCGATGATTCCTGAGTATCAAGTGCGCTGGCGCTGGAGCCCCGGCGCTGTGGCGATCTGGGATAACCGCTGCACGCAGCATTACGCGGTAATGGACTATCCCCCCTGCCATCGAAAGATGGAGCGCGCCGGCATCATCGGTGACATGCCTTTTTGAACGAGATCAAACATGAACTTCCTAGACGGCCATTTGTTGCCAGAAAATCAGCCCCCACTCGTCATCACCGCCGCGCCCTATGCGCCTTCTTGGATTCCTTCGGATTTCCCGCAAGACATCCCCGTGACGATGGAAGAGCAAATCCAGAAGGCGGTGGATTGCTACAACGCAGGCGCGGCCGTGCTGCATCTGCATGTGCGCGAGCTCGATGGCAAAGGCAGCAAGCGCCTTTCCAAATTCAACGAACTCATCGCAGGCGTTCGCGCCCGCTGCCCTGGCATGCTGATTCAGGTGGGCGGCTCGATCTCGTTTGCACCGGAGAGCGATGGCGCTGCGGCCAAGTGGCTGTCTGACGATACACGCCACATGCTCGCCGACCTTGATCCCAAGCCCGATCAAGTGACGGTGACGGTCAACACCTCGCAAATGAACATCTTGGAGCACATGTCGTATGAAGACATCGCAGGCACCTCAATGGACGATCCGACCATCTATCACGCCTACAAGGAAATGACTGTGCCTGCTCAGCCTGGCTGGGTAGAAGAGCATATTCGTCGCCTTTCGGCTGCCGGCCTACAAAGCGCCTTCCAGTGCTACAACATCAATAGCTTTGAATCCGTGGAGCGCTTGATCCGCCGGGGCGTGTACAAAGGCCCTCTGGTGCTCAATTGGGTGGCCATCAGCGGCGGCATGGATCAACCAAATCTTTATAACCTTGCTAATTTCGTACGTGCCGTGCCTGATGGCGCAATGCTCACAGTGGAGAGCTCAATGCGCAATGTGCTGCCGATCAACATGATGGGTATCGCCATGGGTTTGCATGTGCGCTGCGGCATTGAAGACAATTTGTGGCAACAAGACCGTCAAGCCAAGATGAGTACGGTGCGCCAAGTGGAGCAGTTGGTGCGCATGTCGCGTGATTTTGGTCGTGCGATTGCAGATGGCCCGACGGCCAAGAAGCTGTGCAAGATCGGCCAGTTTTATGAGACGACAGGGGAGACACTGGCTGCTAACGGCTTTGCGCCGAATCCGCCCGGAGGCCATCAAGGCTACCTGCGCAAGTGGGAACATCTCACTTCAGAAGAGAAAGCCGCCGCATGACCACCGCGCACAGATTCCGTTTTTACGAGACCGGCGGCACAGACGTGCTGCGCTGGGAAACCGCCGAGCTACCTGCGCCCGGCCCCGGTCAAGCGCGCGTGCGCCACACGGCTATTGCCGTGAACTTCATCGACATTTATTTCCGCACTGGTGTCTATCCCGCTGCTTTACCCAGCGAGCTGGGCAGCGATGCCGTGGGTATTGTCGAAGCGATTGGCGAAGGAGTGGCGGACATCGCCGTGGGCGACCGCGTGGGCTATCTGATTGGCCCGCAAGGCGCGTACAGCGATGTGCGCGTGATGCCCGCTGCCGTCCTCATCCGCTTGCCGGATGCGATCGCAGACCAAACTGCAGCCACACTGATGATGAAGGGCATGACCGCGCAGTACCTCTTCCGCCAAGTCTATCCCTTGAAAGGTGGGGAGACGATTCTGTATCACGCTGCAGCCGGAGGCGTGGGGCTGATTGCCTGCCAATGGGCGCGTGCGTTGGGCGTGCGCATGATCGGCACCGTCAGCACCGATGCCAAGGCCGAGGTGGCCCGCGCCCATGGCTGCGCCGAGGTGATCGTGACCTCGCGTGAAGACACCGTGCAGCGCGTGAAAGATTTGACGGATGGCAAAGGCGTGGCCGTCGTCTTCGATTCTGTGGGAAAAGACACGCTGCAAACCTCGTTGAATTGCCTGCAAGCACGCGGCACGTTGGTGAGCAACGGCACCAGCTCCGGGCCCGTGGTGATCGACACCATGCAACTCGCCGCCAAAGGCTCGCTCTGGGTCACGCGCCCTGCGATGATGCATTACATCCAACCTAGAGCTCACATGCTGGCCATGGCCGATGAAGTGTTCGGCATGGTGACTTCGGGCAAGATCAAAAGCGAGGCTGGTCAAACCTTCGCGCT
>JANPAK010000464.1:0-6563 GCA_031429925.1 Variovorax sp. | reverse complement strand
TGCGGGAGTTCGCGAAACCACCTTCACACCCTCAAGCTCGGCCAATTCCTTGATCAGTGAGATCCGTGCGATGGCGTCCGAGTGCACCAGTGCAGCTCTGGACAGGTTGACGATGGATGAAATTTGCTGCGCCGTTTGCGCGGCGCGAGGCTCAGACTCGAGCACGCGAAAGGTCTGCAGCCAGGCCACGATGGAGCCCACCAGCAGGAGGGCGAGCAGAAAAAACGTGCGCCAAAATAGGCTCAGGCGCACTTTGGATGCGCCGCCGGGCCGCACCTCTAGCGATGCGGGCATGGTTTCTAAGCTGCCCGGTCCGGTGGGCATGGGCGAACCAGCCATACCGGAGGGCAGATGGGAGTCGAGGCGCGACGGGTGGTCGCCTGTCATGCCGCGACCACCGAGGATGTGATCGCGGGCGGTGTTCATGGCTTCAGTTTAACGCTTGGCGATCCGATCAGCTTTTGCCATCGGGCACAAACACATAGCCCACGCCCCAGACGGTTTGAATGTAGCGCGGCTGGGCCACGTCAATCTCAATCATCTTGCGCAAGCGCGAGATCTGCACATCTAAGCTGCGATCAAAGGGCTCAAACTCGCGGCCACGCGCCAGTTGCGCCAACTTCTCGCGCGAGAGCGGCTGGCGTGGGTGGCGCACCAGCGCCTTGAGCATGGCGAACTCACCTGTGGTCAGCGCAATTTCTTCCCCGCTCTTTTTCAGCGTGCGCTGGCCAAGATCAAAGTCAAAGGGCCCGAAGTTGACGGTTTCGCTCTCTGCCGAAGGTGCCCCCGGTGCTTCTAGCGCAGGGCGTCGGCGCAGCACCGCATGGATGCGGGCGAGCAGTTCGCGAGGGTTAAAGGGCTTGCCCAGGTAATCATCGGCGCCCACTTCTAGGCCCACGATGCGGTCAACATCTTCCCCCTTGGCGGTCAGCATGATGATCGGGGTGCGGTCGCCGCTGGCGCGCAGGCGGCGGCAGATCGACAGGCCATCTTCTCCGGGCAGCATCAAATCCAACACGATCAGATTGATGGGCTCGCGGATCATGGCGCGGGTCAGCGCTTTGCCGTCTTCGGCCACGATCACCTCAAAACCCTCTTGGGTGAGATAGCGGCGCAGCAAATCGCGAATACGCGCATCGTCGTCCACCACCATCACGCGATCCGCAGATTTTTCAGCTTGGCTCATAAAAACTCCTAGTAAGGCTCCATATCCAACAGTGAATATGTAACATTTTCGGAATGTACACGTGATTTTCTGAAAAAAGTAGTGAAGAATTCACGAATAGGCCCGTTTGTTACATCCTTTGCCTCGCAAATACATATAAATTGACGCTACAAAGACATTTATTGGCCCTGTCACCCTTTATTGCCCGGTGGCGCGTTAAGCCTTCAGCCAGGCGTTTACGCCCATGTCTGTCCCGATCAACCCACTCCTTTTTGGATGTCTGCATGAAATCTTCCTCATTTGCCTTGCTCAAACCCCTGCAAGTTGCTATATTTTCAATAGCATTCTGCGCAATATTGGTATGGTCTAAAGCCGGTTTTGCCCAACAAATTCGCATGGAAACGCCGCAAAATCTGCTCTCGCTCCAAGCCCAAGGCAATATGGAGGTGCAGCAAGACCTGCTGAGCATCAGCATGAACACCACCCGCGACGGTGCAGACGCCAGCGCGGTGCAAACCCAGCTCAAAGCCGCCCTCGACGCCGCGCTCGCCGAAGCCAAGAAGGTCGCGCAGCCCGGCCAGCTTGATGTGCGCACCGGCAATTTCAGCCTCTACCCGCGCTATGGGCGCGATGGCAAGATCAACGGCTGGCAAGGCAGCACCGAGCTGGTGCTGGAGGGGCGCGATTTCGCGCGTATCAGCCAAGTGGCGGGCAAGATCAACACCCTCACGCTGGGCAATGTCAGCTTTGGCCTCTCGCGCGAAGCCCGTGCGCGCGTGGAAGCCGAAGTCACCGCTCAAGCCATCGAGCGCTTTAAGCAAAAGGCCCAAGACGTCAGCAAAGGCTTTGGCTTCACCGGCTTTACGGTACGTGAAGTCAGCGTCAACGCCAATGACCAAGGCCATGTGCCGCGCCCGCGCATGATGGCCATGGAAGCCAAGGCAATGTCGGCCGATGCGAGCGTGCCGGTGGAAGCAGGCCGCAGCACTGTGGTGGTCACGGTGGTCGGATCCGTGCAAATGAAGTGATCGGTCGCGCGCGCTGCCCTCAAAGGCAAATTTCAGCCTAAGCGCCCATCAACCAACGCAGAAATTGAAGGCCTAACTTCGGTCGTCTTCAGCGGCCTGTGCGTTAAAATTTCCGCTGGTCGGTAGGTAGAAATTTGAGCATTCATCAGCGAGGGCAGGTATGGCAAAAAAAGCGCGTTTGAAGTTCGGTAGCGAGCCCGGCAATTGTCCTGTGCGCATCGCCCTATCGCAGGAGGCGCTGGCATCTTTGGTGGGCGATCTGCGCCCATGCTGAACGAACCCGCGCAAAGCCTCGGCGAGCGCCTCCATGCGTTGGCAGAGGGTTTACCCGAGGCCGGCGTCACTGTTGCCGAGTTGGTGAAGTCGCTGGGCAGGGAAGGGCTGTTATTGCTCTGCATTGCCCTTTGCATACCGTTTTTGTTGCCGGTCTCTATCCCAGGCGTCAGCACCGTCTTTGGTGCGCTGATTTTGTGCATCGGCTTATCGGAGTCGTTGGCGATGCCGGTGTGGCTGCCCCAGCGCATTGGCCGCTATAGCCTCACTCGCGAGCGCATGCGGGGCGTTTTGGAGCTCGGTGCGCGCTGGGTCACGCGCTTGGCCCGCTGGAGCGAACCGCGACATTTGGCCCTGACCGAAGGGCCGATGCGCCGCGTCAATGGCGCGCTGCTCACCGCAGCCGCCGGCTTGCTCATGCTGCCTTTGGCCCTCATCCCGTTCAGCAACACCCTGCCAGCGGCCGCAGCCATCTTTCTGGCCGCTGGCATGCTCAACCGCGATGGGCGGGCTTGGGGCGTCGGTCTGGCGCTGCTCATGCTCAGTGCCGTCTACTTCATCCTCATCTTTGCGTTAGGCGCTAGTGCCGCCCTGAGCCTGTTGCAGCGCTGATGGCGAAGCCCTCCGATGCCACTCATTTGACCGAACCGTCCGCCAGTCGGTTTTTTTTCAACTTCGTCACCGAAAAAAAAGTGCTGTGAATGTATACTGCCTGCACTTTGATACAACCCCCCACGCTTCCAACCGTTTCAATGCGCTCCAAACCGATTCGATATGTCGCGAAATGCGTGCAGATGAGTTGTAACTCGGGTGCACAAACGGGTGTGGTGTTGAGACAACGCCCCCCGTTTTTTACATTTAAATCAACGCAGATGAGACTTATTCCTCATGCCAGACGGGGCTTCTGTGCTATAAATTGTGTATATTGCAATAAGCTGGTATCGCGGCTTACTGCTTTGCGTATGCGCCCTGTTTCAGGTTGCGTACCAAAACGGCAACAAACTTTTACGGAGATAGAGAAATGAAGCAACAATCATGGCGCGCTGTTTGGATTTTGGCGGGCTTCACCGCCTTGTTGGCAGGATGCTCAAGCACCCCTTCGGCTCAGGCTGGTTCTGCTGAAATCGAGCGAGCACGCGCCCTTTGTGCGCAGCCGGCTCAAATCCCTACGCTCTCGGCCAGTGTGGCATTGGCCACCGGCTATTTTGCCGTCCAAGATGGCAACATGAGCTGCGCTGAATCTGCTTTGGGCCAAGCGCGCCGCTTGGAGCCCCGCAATGCTTATGTTGCCCTCAATCTCGGTGTTCTCTATCAGAAAACCGGCCGGTCCGCTCTAGCGAGAACGGCTTACCAAGAAGCCATTGATTTTGATCGCGCCACCAACTCCGATCCTGCCGTCATTGCCACTAGGGCTGATGCTGTCAACTCTACGCCTGGTCTGATCGCGCGCCGCAATCTCACCAACCTGAAATAACTCGCCGCCATATATCGAGCCCTAAGCTCCCGCATTCACGAATCAATTGAGGAAACCCATGAAAAACACCCCAAAATCCAACGAGCCGATGGTCGATAGTCAACTTCCAGCTGCGAGCCAGTTGGGCATCGCGCCAAGTTCGAATCCCGCTGCGGAAGGTGTGCCTGTGCGTGGTGCTGCAGCTGCTCGAAAGCGCAAGTCTGCTGCCGAAGCATTGGTGGTGAATGATCAAGTTGAATTGCGTGAAGCTAGCTCTCGCGAGCTGCCCGCTGATGAGTCGGTGGAGTTGCTTGCCCAAGCCGCCCCGGCTGGTTCGCAATCTGCTCCCGCCCCTGTGTTGCCTGTCGATCCTGTAGGCGCCTTGCCTAGCTCTGCCACGGGCGCTCTGCTTGCTGGCCCGGGTGCAGCCGCTGCCGGCGCTGCCGCTGCTGGTGGCGGTACTGCTGGTGGAATGATTCCTTTGTTGGCTGGCTTGGGCGGTCTCGCTCTGGCTGGTGGTGGTGGTGGTGAAGGCAACAACAATCCGGCCACGATCAGTGGCGTCTCAGGCGGCACTGTCTTTGCTAGCGCAAACACGGCCACCCCTAGCGTGGTCACTGCAGCTCTCACGGTTAGCGATCCCGATCCAGGGCAATCAGTATTTGCTGCTGTTCCCCCGGCTAACCTCATCGGCACCTATGGCGCCTTCACGTTCAATTCCGCCACCGGCGCTTGGACGTACACCGTCAACAACAGTCTCGCTTCCGTCAAGGCATTGGCCTTTGGCCAAACAGCGTCCGACTCCCTAACCGTCACCAGCCAAGACGGCACCGCAACCCGCATCATCGTTGCAGTGGTCAATGGCTCTAACGATGCCCCGGTCGCCAACAACGATTCCGCCTCCACCAACGAAGACATCGCAATTCCGATCACCGTATTGGCCAACGACACCGATGTCGATGCCGGCACAACGCTGGTCGTCACCGGCGCATCCGCCAACAATGGCACGGTCACCATCGGCGTCGGTGGCGTGCTCACCTACACCCCTGCCTTGAATTTCAACGGCGTTGATCAAATCACCTACACCATCTCCGACGGCAATGGCGGCACCAGCACGGCTGTTGTCAACATCGCCATTGCTGCGGTCAATGATGCCGCTAGCCCCATCACCGGTCAAATCACCGGCACCACCGCAGAGTCCGTCAATGGCGCAGCAGCTGGCACCGCCACCGGCGCCGTCACCGTCACTGACGTTGATAACATCGGCTTCAGCACCACCCTGGTCACGGGCCCTGCTAACGGCACGGCTGCCATCTCTGCCGCTGGCGTGTGGACCTACACCCCCAGCGTAGGCGCATTCGATTCTTTGAATGTCGGTCAAACCGGCACCGATAGCTTTGTTGTTCAAAGCTTGGACGGCACCAGCACCCGTACCATCACCGTCACCATCAACGGCCTCAACGATAGCGCCACCGCGACCACCGGCACCTTCACTGGAACCGTTGCAGAGCAGGGCGGCATCAACAATGGCTCCCCGGTCGTTCCTGCTGTCGCAAGTGGCACGGTCAACTTCACTGACGTTGACAGCGGCACCAGTGTCATCGGCATCACGTCCACCGGCGCCAATGGCACCTTCGTCGTCACCGCTGCCGGTGTGTGGACCTACACCGTCAATCAAACCAGCGCCGCAGTACAAGCCCTCAACGGTGCTGCCACGCTGACTGACACCGTCATCGTCACGAGCGCAGACGGCACAAGGACCCAAAGCCTCACCGTCACCATCAACAGTGCCAATGACAACGCTGGCCCCATCACCGGCCAAATTGACGGCACCGCATTCGAGGCAGGTGGCGTGGCCAATGGCACGGCTGCCATTGCAGCCAGCGGCACGGTTGCGGTTTCCGATGTTGATAACACTGGTTTCAGCACCACGCTCGTGTCCGGTCCAAGCGGTAGTAACGTCGCAACCATCTCCACGGGTGGCGCATGGACTTACACCCCCGCTGCAGCCGCCTTCGCATCGCTAAATGTTGGCCAACGCATCACCGATAGCTTCGTTGTACAAAGCCTTGATGGCACCAGCACCCAGACCATCACCGTCGTCGTGCAAGGCACCAACGACAACGCCACCGCTTTCGGCGGCAATACCAGCGGAAGTGCGCAAGAGTCCGGCGGCTCCAACAATATCACGGCAGGTTCGCCCGCTGTCGCAACGGGCACGCTCACAGTCACTGACATTGACAACACCGGTGTCACAGCCATCACGGCCACCAGTGCCTTGGGCACTTTCGTCGTCGCCGCTGCTGGTACTTGGACCTACACTGTCAATCAAACCAGCTTCGCAGTACAAGCCCTCAACGGTGCTGCCACCCTGACTGACACCGTCATCGTCATGAGCGCCGATGGCTCAATCAGCCAAACCGTCACCGTCACCATCAACAGTGCCAATGACAGCGCTGGCCCCATCACCGGCCAAATCGATGGCACCGCCTTTGAAGCAGGTGGTGTGGCCAATGCCACCGCTGCCGTTGCAGCCAGCGGCACGGTTGCGGTTTCCGATGTTGATAACACTGGTTTCAGCACCACGCTCGTGTCCGGTCCAAGCGGTAGTAACGTCGCAACCATCTCCACGGGTGGCGCATGG
>JANPAK010000463.1:0-1798 GCA_031429925.1 Variovorax sp. | reverse complement strand
TGCTCGACTGCCTGGTTGAAGCCTGCCGGCTGCAAGGCGTTGCTGCTTCGCGCGCGTCGCTCTCGGCGGCCTTGCCGTTGCAAGACGGGCAGCTGGGCCTGGACATGGTGGAACGGGCCGCGGCGCGCGCCGGCATGGTGGCCAAGCTGCAGCGCGTGGCGCTGGAAGCGATCGACCCAGCCACCCTGCCCGTGGTGCTGATTCTCAAAGGCAACCGCGCCGCCCTGCTCACCGGGCCGGGCCCACAAACCGGGCAATGGCGGCTGCTGTTGCCGGAAACCGGCCAAGGCTCGATCACCCTGCACAGCGCCGACCTGGCCACACGCTACACCGGCCTGGCACTGTACGTACGACCGCACTTTCGCTTTGATGCGCGCACCGCCAGCAGCCAAGCGTCTGGCAAAACCAGCGCCCAAGACAACCACCGCGACGAACACGCCCCGGCCGGGCACCCGCTGTCGCGCCATTGGTTCTGGGGCGTGGTGCTCGAACAGCGCGGTGTCTACCGCGACGTGCTGTTGGCGGCTTTGCTGATCAATGTCTTCGCCCTGGCCGCCCCGATGTTTTCGATGAACGTCTACGACCGCGTGGTGCCCAACCACGCCGTCGAAACCCTGTGGGCCCTGGCCATTGGCGTGTGCCTGGTGATGGCCGCCGACCTGGGCATGCGTCTGCTGCGCAGCCGATTTGTCGACGAAGCAAGCGCGCGCATTGATGTGCAGTTGTCGGCGGTGCTGATGGAGCGTGTGCTGGGCATGCGCCTGGAACACCGCCCCAGTTCGGTGGGCTCTTTTGCGCAAAACCTGCGCGGCTTCGAGCAGGTGCGCGACTTCATTGCCAGCGGCACCGTCACCACCCTCATCGACCTGCCGTTTGCTTTGCTGTTTTTGCTGGTGATGGTGTGGATATCACCCTGGCTGGCCCTGCCCGTGGTGGTGGCGGGCGTGGCCATTCTTGGCCTGGGCTGGGTGCTGCAGCACCGCTTGCAAGAGCTGGCGCAAACCACGCACCGCGCCAGCGCCACGCGCAACGCCACCTTGGTGGAAAGCCTGCATGGCATCGAAACCATCAAGAGCCAGGGCGCCGAGGCGAGCGTGCAAGCCAAGTGGGAAAGCACCAATGCTTTCCTCAGCACCACGAACATCCGCATGCGGGCGCTGTCCAACCTGGCCACCAGTGGCACCGGTGTGCTAACGCAATGCGTGACGGTGGCCATCATCGTGATTGGGGTCTACCTGATCAATGAGCGGCTTTTGACCATGGGAGCCCTGATCGCCGCTTCCACCCTGGCTTCGCGGGCCCTGGCCCCTGCCGGCCAGGTGGTGGGCTTGCTGATGCAGTACCAGGGTGTGCGCACCAGCCTGGACAGCCTGAACCAGCTGATGAGTCAACCGCAAGAACGCGCCGCTGGGCGCAGCTTCTTGCAGCGCCCGCAAATGAATGGCGACCTGGAACTGCGCAATGTCAGCTTCAAGTACCCGGGCCGCGAAGACCCGGTGCTGGAGAACTTGAACATCAAGATCAAGGCCGGTGAAAGGGTGGCCTTGATAGGTCGCGTGGGTTCGGGCAAGTCGACCATTCAGCGCCTGATGATGGGCCTATACCAGCCCACCGAAGGCGCCGTGCTGCTCGACGGCACCTTCGGTGGGCTGGTACAGGCCCATCATCAGGCGCTGAATGGTCGACTTGCCCGAACCCACGCGACCGATCAAGGCCACTCTTTCACCGGCCTTGATCTTGATGTTCAAGTTCTCCAGCACCGGGTCTTCGCGGCCCGGGTACTTGAAGCTGACATTGC
>JANPAK010000462.1:0-4223 GCA_031429925.1 Variovorax sp. | reverse complement strand
CATTTCAGCCTCGTCACGCCTGGCTCGCATCACATCGCTCGGTTGGCGAGCGAGCCACTGATCGTAGCGCTGGTAGTGGGGGCGTACGCTGCTGGACGCCGCCTGCATTTCGTCAAACTTCAAAACTGCCATGGAACTCTCCTGCCACAAGGATAGCAAGTTTCACGCCACCCGCTACCCGGGAAAGCGATCATCGGCCGCTTCAGCAGAATTTCTAGGGCTGGTGGTGCCAATATCGGCGAGCCAGATCACGCTGGCATCGCGTTTGGGGGGTATCGCTGCTCCACATTGCGGCCCCACACGATGGACTGCCGACAACTAGCACGCCGCGCTCTTCATAGCGAGCCATCACGATGGGAACGGGGTGCTGAAATCGATTACGGTAGCCGGCTTGCACCCAAGCCACTTGGGGCTGCACAGCATCCAGAAATCGGGGGGTGGATGATGTTTTGCTGCCGTGATGCGGTACCAAGAGCAGATTTGCCTTCAAGGGTATCTGCGCGGCAACCAGCTTCTCCTCTTGAGCGGCCTCCAGGTCGCCCACCAACAAGGCCGCCTGCCGGCCATTGCTGATCCGCAGGACGCAACTCATGGCGTTGGGTTTTTGCCGCGTCTCGTAGTCGGCGGCGGTCGGATGCAAAATCTCAAACATCACGCCGTCCCATTGCCAGCGCTGCCCAGCCATACAGGGCTCACTAGATCGCACCGTCTGCAGTTCGTGCTCCGGCTCGATCGAGCTGATCAGTCTTGCGTGCGCTTGCATCTTCAGCACGGCCGCTGCACCGCCAATATGATCTGCGTCGCGATGCGACACCATCACGATGTCCAATCGCTCGCCCAATGCGCGCAACAGCGGAACCAAGGTGCGCTGCCCCGCATCGCTCTCCCGCGAGAAGCGCGGCCCGGTGTCATAGAGCAGGCTGTGATTCAACGTCTGAACCAAGACAGCGTTGCCCTGTCCGATGTCTGCCGCAAGCAAAGCAAACTCGCCAGCCTTGGGACGAAGAGGTTGCACCAAGATCACCGGAAGCATCATCAGTACGCCCATGCAACGCAGCGGAGCGGGCAAAGGCGAGGCACACAATATCCCGCCAAATACGGCTACGGCCGATATGAATGCTGCGCTGGATGCGACAGAAATAGTTGCAAACTCCCACTGAGCTAGCCACCCCAGCACCAGGCCCAGACCCTGCACTGCAACAGCAGCGGCGTCCCAAAGCGGCGCAAAAACGATTCCCAGCATTGCCATCGGAGTCACCACCAAAGTTACCCAAGGAATCGCAAGCACATTGGCGAACAAACCGACGACCGAGACCTGATTGAACAGCAAAAGGCTCAGTGGCGCCAGCGCCAGCGTGATGACCCACTGTTCGCGCCACATGTTCACGGCCTGGCGCCGCACCCGCTTCCACCACGACCGCGGCAGCGCCTCGGTGGGTGGTGCCGCTGTGTCTAGATGGTCGACCAAGTGATCTTCACCTCGCCCGCGATCTGATGCAAACAAAACGCCGACCGCCACGAAACTAAGCCAAAAACCAGCCGACAGCAGCGCCCACGGATCTAAGGCCACGATCAGCGCCAAGACGGCTAGCCAAATCAGCGGCCACGGCCAGCGTTTGCCCGATAAACGTAGCACCGCAACGGCAGCCAACATCCACACCGTGCGCTGGGCGGGCACCCCCCAGCCAGAGAACAAGGCATAAGCGCTTGCGAGAACCACTCCGCCTAACAGCGCGGCATGCTGCGCGGGCATGGCATGCGTCAGGCCCATCCGACGCCGCCACAACATGCCGATCATCAGTGCCGCGCCCCACGCAAACATCGTGATGTGAAGCCCAGAAATACTCATCAAATGAGCGACTCCGGTGGCCCGATAGATATCCCAGTCGGCGCGATCAATGGCTGCCTGATCTCCAACCACCAGCGCGGCAATCACGCCTGCCAATGCCGGGCTGGCGATGCGATCAAAAATCGCGTCGCGGACCCGCTGCCGCCCAGACTCTATCGGATGCTGCCAAGTCTCGCCTAACCTCACGGGCTCATCGCGACGAGCAGCCTCCCTTGCGGTTGCCCGCACGTAGCCTGTGGCCTGAATGCCCTGCTCCCAAAGCCACAATTCATAGTCAAAGCCATGCGGGTTCAGGTTGCCATGCGGCGCTTTCAGACGCGCCACCATCTGCCATCGCTCGCCCGCGCGAAGGTCGCCACTACCGGCCTGAAGCTCGGCAAACGGCACACTTGCGGTATCTTCAGACAGCCTAGGCAAGCTTCGATACCAAGACAACTGGACCCGCGGCGGCAAGCGAATCGCCTGTGATGCACCATCTTGGAGCATTTGTGCCGACTCCACGTCCAAGCGAAAGCGCAGCCCAGACTCATCACGCTGAGGCATCGCCGCGACCACGCCAGTGATGCGGATGTCTCGGCCTTCGAGACTGGGTGCAATGGCTTGGCTCGCAAAGCTGGTCGCGCGCCAACCTGTTTGGCCAAACCCGACTGCCGCAAATAAGAGCGCAAGGAACAGCCCGCTGGGTAAGCTGCCAAAAACGCCACCAGTGAGTTTCGCCCGTGCAGTCGCTCTCTCTTTTATAGCGCCCAGCGCAGCAAAAATAAGGCAAGGAAGGCAAAAAAGCGCATACATCCACCCCCACCACAACTGCCCCTGCTGCAATTGAACAGCGCAGCCCAGCACGAACGCGGCGAGCAGCAAAACAAACGACAGCATGGTGGCGCAGGGATTGAAGAGATGTTCCGCTACGATGCGGTCTTGATTTCATTATCCTCTGGAGCACACGCTATGAACGTTTACGACAACTTGAAAGACTTAGGTATCGAGCTACCTGCCGTCGCAACCCCAGCTGCGGCCTATGTGCCCTTCGTGCAAACCGGTCATCTCGTGTTTGTCTCTGGCAACATTGCCCGAAAGGATGGCGCAGTGTGGGTCGGGCAGCTTGGGAAAAACATCTCAACCGACGAAGGCAAGTTGGCCGCACGTAGCTGTGCGATCCAACTGATGGCGGCACTGCATGCCGCCACAGGAGATCTCAATAAAGTCAAACGTATTGTTAAAGTGATGAGTTTGGTGAATTCAACGGCTGATTTCACTGAGCAACACTTAGTGACCAACGGGTGCTCTGAACTGCTTGGCCAAGTCTTTGGCCCCGTCGGCGCGCATGCCCGTAGCGCCTTTGGCGTAGCGCAAATCCCGTTAGGAGCATGCGTTGAGATTGAACTGATTGCCGAAGTCTGATGACCTAGACCTCCCCATGCGAAAAGATCTAAGCAGCCGAAATGGGTAAAAAAGGACTGCTTTGTGACAAATTCCTCTACATTCATCTCGCAATTTGTATCATAATGTAAGGAATCACGTTACCCGACCATCTCTAGAAAGCCAAGCAGCTCCATGGCGCTGATGACCAAACCCGAACTGAATGTGCTCGACCAGTACGTGGTCGTGCGCACTGGTCGCGGCAACGAGATCGTCCAGCGGGATCCTCGAGAAATGCCGCGGCGCTTGCGGGTATTGTTACTCGCCATCGATGGCGCGCATCCCGTTAACCTCTACACGCAAACGCTCAAAGGCTTCGGCGATGTGAGCGAACTATTGATTGAACTGATCAACCTTGGCATGGTTCGCTTGGTTGAACCCAAACTCGCTGAGCAGGAAAAATCTGCCGGCCGCAGTGAACAATTTGCAGCGCTGGATAACCTGCTCGACGACTCACGATTCGATAGCGAAGCTGCCGCAGATGTGTTTTATGGTGTCACGACTCCCGGTAGTTTTGATGACATGATACGGGTCGCCAAGATCGAGCGACCGCAATACACACCCCCTGTAGCACCGCCCCCTGCGCCCCTTTCCGTACCCCAGCAAAAAGCGCAGATTGAAAGCCTCTTCAACCTGTTGGAGTCCGTGCGCGGCGAACGCATTAACCTCAAGCAACAGGTCGCCAAGCTTCTGCGCGTTAAGCAAGCGGCCATCCGGCTACATCACGAAAACATTTACCTGCAGAAATGGGTGTACGGTCTTAGCATCACTTGCCTCATGCTGGGAACTAGCTTGGTCGTCCTGCTCATTCGTCGTTAGGCTCTGCTGACGAATACATTGACATGCAATCTCAGGGTCGGCGCAGTTCTGGTTGCCTTGGGGCAAACGGATTGGCTGGCCTCACTGGCGCAAGCGTCGGATCTGGATCAATGCTCACCCGAAGCTTGAATTCCAC
>JANPAK010000461.1:0-1643 GCA_031429925.1 Variovorax sp. | reverse complement strand
TGGACGAGGGTGGCTTGATTGATGTTTACCGTCGGCTACAGCCCACAACGACAAGCACCGCCTACACATGGTGGAGCGCGCGCGGTCAAGCCTATGCCAACAACGTGGGATGGCGGCTGGACTACCACCTGGCCACGCCCGCACTGGCGGCATTTGCGCGAAGAGAGTCAATTTACAAAGACCAGAAGTTTTCAGACCACGCACCAATCACGATCGAATACGCCATATGACGCTGGCCCTGCGTACCGCGGGCCTGGGCTCAGTTGGGTGTTATCGCAAGAAGATGTAAAGAAGAATGATGACCAAAATGGTTCCGGCACCGATGTACATAACAAGCTCCTTCGCGGTGCCGACCCTCAACGAGGAGCATTGAGCACACGCCAGTGGGGAGATTTCAGCACTTCAAGGTTCGGCTGTTTGTTCGATGGCGCACATAGCCAACAGCTGCCAAGCAACGTCATCGTTTGCCGAAAGGCGTGCCCCAACGTTACTTTCGCCGCGCCTTTTCATACAGCGGCATCACCTTGGGCAAATTCGCCTCAATTTCTGCAATGCGGGTTGCGCCAGATGGGTGTGTTGAGAGCCACTGCGGTGGCGCGCCTTTGCTGGCAGCGGCCATTTTTTGCCACAGCGTAACGCCAGCGCGTGGGTCATAACCGGCGCGGGCACCCAGTTCCAGGCCCACCAGGTCGGCTTCTGATTCATCCTCCCGCCCAAATTGCAGGTTAAGCAACTGCGCGCCATAGTTCGTCAGCGTCTGGCCCACTTGCCCCAGGCCGAAGAGCTGGCTGAGCACGCCTGCGCCGATGTTGGTGGCTGCGCCCTTGCCCATGCGTTCCCGCGCATGCTCACGCAATGCGTGGGCGATTTCGTGGCCCATGATCATGGCGACCTCGTCGTCGTTGAGCTTGAGCTGCTCCAGGATGCCGGTGTAAAACGCGATTTTGCCGCCGGGCATGCAAAAGGCGTTGATCTGTTTGCTGTTGAGAATATTGACTTCCCACTGCCAAGCCTTTGCACGCGAATTCCACTCGTAGGAAAACGGAATGATTCTTTGCGCAATGGCGACGAGACGTTGGCTCTGCGGATGCTCGCGCGGCAGCAGCGCATTTTTAGCCGCAGCTTCTTGCATCATTTTTTGATACTGCTGAGCAGCGGCTTGCTCCACCTGATCAGCGGGCACGAGCTTTGAAAATTTGGAATTGCCGCCAACTTCCACACCTTCTCGCGCGAGCGCAAAGCCTGAGCCGAGGCCAAAACACGCGGCGCAGCCCCAATGCAGCGCGCGGCGGCGGCTTAAGTGTGCAGATGTATCTTCATCAAACTTTTCGGGCGAGTTCATATCTGGCAATCCTCATAACGAGTTGAACACAGATGTTAACGCGATTGCCTGCGCCTTAGCCTACAAGGCGTTGCACAGTGGGTGTCTTTGGCAGGCAAACGATGAATCGCGCTCCTGCCGCACCATCCGCCCGCGCCATGCACTGCGCGCTGCCGCCATGCTGCCGCGCAATCGATCGCACGAGCGAGAGCCCCAGCCCCACGCCGCCATGCTGCTCATCTGCATGCGAGCTTCTATAAAAAGGCTCAAAGATCGCTTCGCGCTCGCTCTCGGGTACGCCCGGGCCAGCGTCTGTGACCTC
>JANPAK010000460.1:0-2165 GCA_031429925.1 Variovorax sp. | reverse complement strand
TGATGACTTCGCCCACGCGGCCCATGGCTTGGCTGTCAGAGCTGAACATGCTGATGGCACCCAGATCATGCAAGCTGTCTTCAGCGGCAATCGTTTCTTTGCGGATGCGGCTTTCTGCGAATGCGAGGTCTTCGGCAATGCTTGCATCCAAATGGTGGCAGACCATGAGCATGTCCACATGCTCATCGAGCGTGTTGACGGTGTAGGGCATGGTTGGGTTGGTGGAGCTGGGCAGGAAATTGGCTTCGCCCACCAATCGCATGATGTCGGGCGCATGGCCACCGCCTGCGCCTTCGACGTGGAATGCGCAGAGGGTGCGGCCTTTGGTGGCTGCCATCGTTTGTTCCACAAAGCCCGATTCGTTGAGCGTGTCGCTGTGAAGCGAGATTTGCGTGTCGGTCAGCTCAGCCACATCGAGGCAATTGCTGATGGCTGCGGGTGTGGAGCCCCAGTCTTCGTGTAGCTTAAGGCCGATCGCTCCAGCATGGATTTGGTCGAGCAGTGCAGCGGGTAAGGAGGCATTGCCTTTGCCCAAAAAGCCGAGGTTCATCGGGAACGCGTCAGCGGCTTGCAACATGCGCTCGATATGCCAAGCACCGGGTGTGCAGGTGGTGGCAAGAGTGCCAGTGGCCGGGCCCGTGCCGCCGCCAAACATGGTGGTGACACCGCTAGCCAAGGCTTCTTCAATTTGCTGCGGGCAGATGAAATGAATGTGGGTATCAATGCCGCCGGCTGTGACGATATTGCCTTCGCAACTGATGATTTCGGTACCGGGGCCAATGATGATATCGACGCCCGGCTGCGTGTCAGGGTTACCGGCTTTGCCAATGGCGACGATGCGGCCATCCTTCAAACCGATGTCGGCCTTGACGATGCCCCAGTGGTCAACGATGAGTGCGTTCGTGAGCACGGTATCCACTGCACCCTCGGCTCGGGTTCTTTGCGATTGCGCCATGCCATCGCGAATCGTTTTTCCGCCGCCAAATTTCACTTCTTCACCGTAGCCGCCAGCTTGCAGGGTGAAGTCTTTTTCGACTTCGATGATGAGATCAGTGTCGGCCAAGCGAACTCGATCACCCACTGTGGGGCCAAAGATTTCCGCGTAAGCGCGTTTTTGTATCGAGGCCATCAGAGTGCTCCCTGCACTTGTGCATTGAAGCCATAGACTTTTCGATCACCCGCGTAGTCAACAAGCTCCACCGTCCGCTGCTGCCCAGGCTCAAAGCGAACGGCTAAGCCCGAAGCGATATTGAGCCGCATGCCGCGCGCGGCGGCGCGGTCAAAGCTAAGCGATGTGTTGGTTTCTGCAAAGTGGTAGTGCGAGCCCACTTGGATCGGACGATCGCCAGCATTCTTCACGACCAGCGTGATCGCACGCCGCCCCACATTGAGCTCATGCGAGCCTTCGTCTATGAGCATTTCACCGGGTGTCATAGTGCGCTCACTTTTTAGAAAGCCACATGGCCACGGCAATCAGCACGCCCAGCGCAGCCATGCCGGCGACATCGCTGGTATGCCAGTGCGAGCCTGAAAAACCATGGCCTTCATGGGAAAAAGCCGCGCTAGCCGGCAAGAATACTGCGCAAGATGCTATAAATTTAGTAGTGATTGATTTCATGGCAAAGGTCTTAGAAGATCATTGAATCGGTTGATGCACAGTCACCAGCTTCGTGCCATCGGGGAACGTCGCTTCGATTTGAATGTCGGGAATCATCTCTGCGATGCCATCCATCACATCGGCTTTGGTCAGCACATGACGCCCCGCGCTCATGAGATGAGCAACAGTTTTGCCGTCGCGCGCCCCTTCCATCACAGCAGCGCTGATGAAGGCAATCGCTTCAGGATAGTTGAGCTTCAAACCGCGCGCTTTGCGCCGCTCTGCAAGAAGAGCAGCGGTGAAGATGAGGAGTTTGTCTTTTTCTCGCGGAGTGAGTTCCATGGAATTTGTCTGCTGCTTGTTGATACTCGTGTCTGCAATTGTGGTGCAAAA
This sequence comes from Variovorax sp., assembly GCA_031429925.1. Lineage (GTDB taxonomy): Bacteria > Pseudomonadota > Gammaproteobacteria > Burkholderiales > Burkholderiaceae_C > JANMDU01. Next base: position 175 of record JANPAK010000460.1, on the reverse strand, counting down.
ACTATGCCTTGTGAATAACACGGATCGAAATTGGTGCATGCACGATTTTGGATGGATGCGCCGTCAAATCCTTTGTTTGGTGCATAAACCGCCCCATTTCGATCCGTGTTATTCACAAGGCATAGTTTTTGCACCACAATTGCAGACACGAGTATCAACAAGCAGCAGACAAATT
>JANPAK010000459.1:0-2556 GCA_031429925.1 Variovorax sp. | reverse complement strand
CACTGAGCCTGGTCTTTTGCTCCTGAATACATAGCATCCTGCGCATTATTCATGAGGGCTAGAGGCTATTTTGGCCTGAAAAATTATCCAAAATCGGACCCAAAACGCCGTCGATTTTGAGCGAAACAAGTGTCTAGCCCTCATGAATACTGCGCAAGATGCTATGGATTTCGTAGTAAATGATCGCTAACAAGCCTGCGCTTCACCCGTCGCACTTGGCCGATTTGTGTCATGACACCCCTTCGTCATGTCGAGCGACAAATGTCGCGCATGGGTGGGAGGGCACCATGAGGCCGCGTGCGGCGGGGTTCGCAACAGCTCAAGCGATTAAAGCCCCGAAACTTCAACTCGCATCCCCGCCGCCAGCAGGCGCTTTTCCAGCACATCGCCCAGAGCCACGCTAGGCGTAATCACGCCTGCCACTTTGGGCAACTGAGCTTCGTTCTCAGCCATCGCCAGCGCGCATTCGCACATCATCTTCACGGTGGCACCGTTGCCGGCGTCGAGCTGATCGCTGACGATGGCGCGCAGTTTTTGGCCGGTGGCCGACAGGCCGATATGGTCTGCCTTGAAAAAACCTTTGGCCATGCTGGCTTCACTCGGGCCTTCGCCGGGCGCCGGCATCATGCGCTGCGCGAGTTTGCGCAGCGGCGAAATAGTCATCAGGCCCATGCTGATTTTGGAGCTCACGCCAAAGCTGGCAGCCACCGCGCCCGCTGCCAACGAGCGGCCAAATTTGAGGTATTCCTGATAGAACAGCTCTTCGCCACGCAGGGCGGCGCTGCGGCGCACGACCCGCGTGTTCACCGGCCCCATCACGAAAAGGCCCAACCAGGCTTTGAAATCAGCATCCCAATGGCCGCCTAAGGGGTCGCGGTGCCGTGCAGTGTCTTTTGGTTCGGTGCCCGCCGGGTTGAGCAGAAAGGGGTTTTGCAAGCTTTTCAGCTGCCCGGATTCGATCATGTTCACCATGGAGGCGAAGGTGCCGCCGTTCAGTCCGCCGCCGCCCAAGCTGAAAGCGGTCTTGATCTCGATGCACTCTTGCTTATGCCGCTTTTTCATCTCGCGCAGCAGCAAGTAAGCGCCTAAATCGCTGGGCACGGAATCAAATCCACAGCCGGGCACGATGCGCGTGCCATCCGCCTGGGCTTGCGCGTGATGCAAATCAATCATCTGGCGGATCCAAGGCGATTCTCCGGTGATGTCGCAATAATGCGTTTGATGCTTGACGCAAGCGGCCACCATTTTGCTGCCATACAGCGCATAAGGGCCGGCGCCGCTGAGCACAACGCGTGTGCTGCCGGCGAGTTGATCCAAGGCGGCTTGGTCTTGAGCATCAGCAATGACGATGGGAATCACTTTCACGCTGGGGTGGGTTTTAGCGACGGCGTCTCGCGCCGCTTCCAGCTTGCTCAGCGAACGCCCTGCAATGGCCCAGCGTGTATTTGAGCTGGCATGCGAGGCCAAGTAAGCGATGGCTTGCTGGCCAACGAAGCCGGTAGCACCGTAGAGGATGAGGTCGAATTTTTTTGTCATGGTCAGTCTTGCGCGTCAGTGATATCAGAGCCCAGTGTAGCCCCTACGAAGCTCGCGTCATCAAGAACCAAAGGACATGGATTTCCCGTGTTTAAAAAAGGGATATGCGCTGAGCGAGACAACTTGGAGCGGACTCGATATGATTGCTTTATTGACTAGATAGATCATTATGAAACTAAGTAGTATTTTTATATCATCAGTGGCTGCATGTGCCAGCATTGGCTCAGCTTCAGCCCAACAGAGCAGCGAGCTGCCGCTGTGGGAGCTGGGAGGTTTTGGACTCGGCGTTTCGCAGCAGGCCTATCCCGGCTCAGACCAGCAAGTGCAACGTGGCTTGGTCCTGCCGTACTTCATCTACCGGGGGCAATATCTTCGGGCAGACCAAGGCTCTGCAGGGCTGCGCGCCATCAAGACCGATACTTTTGAGCTCGATGTTGGTGTGGCGGGCTCGTTTGGCTCTGGTTCTGACGACATCAAGGCAAGAGCAGGCATGCCAACGCTGGGCACCCTGGTTGAGTTTGGCCCGCGCTTGAAGTGGAATCTGGGCGAAGGCCCCGGCAAGGGCCGCTGGACAGTCGAGCTGCCAATGCGTGGTGTGTTTGACTTGAGTGATGGCGGTGAGTATCGCGGCATGGCATTTGAGCCTGAACTGGTATTCTCCCGCCGCAGTCCGACCGGTTGGGCCTACTCCACCAGCGTGGGTGCGATCATGGGCAATCGCCAGCTCGCAGACACGTACTACGGTGTGGCTGCGCCATTTGCTACAGCCACTCGCCCCGCCTATACGGCCAAAAGCGGCCTCGTGGCTTGGCGAGCGGGTGCGGCTGCCAATCGCAGCATCACGCCGGATTGGCGCTTCTTCAGCTTCGTGCGGCTCGATTCCGTCTCTGGGGCCGCCAATGAAAACAGCCCGCTTGTCAAACAAAAAACCGGTGCTTCGATCGGTGTTGGCGTGGCCTATACCTGGATGCGCTCTCAGGCCAAGGCGAGTCCTTAACGGACGGCACCTTGCGGCAATAG
>JANPAK010000458.1:0-8455 GCA_031429925.1 Variovorax sp. | reverse complement strand
CAGCCTGACCACGGGCCGGCTGCGCGATCAATGGCACGGTATGAGCCGCACCGGCACACTGGGTCGCTTGTTCGGTCATGTGCCTGAGCCTGTGGTACAAATGAATCGTCAAGACATGGATCGGCGCCTGCTGAAAGAGGGTGATTTGGTTCACGTCACGAGTAAGCGAGGCTCAGTTTTGCTGCCTGTGCAGGCGAGCAACGAAGTCGGTATGACCCAGGCCTTCATCGCCATGCACTGGGGTAGCGAATTTCTCAGTGGCCGGTCCACGACTGGCGAACGTATTGGCGGTGTCAATGCGATCACCACCAGCGCCTATTGCCCGATATCCAAACAGCCTGAGCTCAAGCATGCGGCCGTGAAAATCCTCAAAGCCGAGCTACCTTGGAACTTGCTGGCCGTGGCTTGGCTGCCTGATGGCACAGCACACACCGTTCGAGCGCAGTTGCAAGATTGCATGCATAGCTTTGAATTTGCAAGCTGCGTGCCCTTTGGCAGGGAAGATTCGGTGGAGAGCCCAGCAGATACAACACGAGGCGATACCTCAAAACGCGGCATCCTCTTTCGCGCTGCTGCCACCTATCCAGTGGATAGCGAGTTGATCACCCGCATTGAAGCCCTGCTGGGTCTCAATAGCTCAGATACTTTGCGCTATGACGACAAGAAGCGCGTTCAGCGCCGTACTGCACGCCTCGTGCGCTCAACTGATGGCAAGGCGCACCTGCAGGGCTTCGTTCTCGCAGGAGACATCAGCGCTGAGGCTTGGATCAAAACGCTGCTGCAAGACCAGCTCGATGCGCAAACCTACGGACGTTTGCTACTTTCTCCAGGCGCTAAGGCGCCGATCGCTATCCAAAGCAAAGGCAACCAAGCCTGCTCGTGCTTTAACGTGAGCGAATCAGAAATCACAGGTTTCCTCAAAACGTGCGAAGGTAATGACACCGTGCAATTCGGTGCTTTGCAAACTCAGCTCAAGTGCGGCACCAATTGTGGCAGTTGCGTCCCACAACTGAAGAAGATGATTCGCCTACAACATACTGAGGCTGAGCCTGTCGCGGTTTAATCGGACCGCAGGCCCGTCAGCTTCCAATGAGCTACGACGAAGCATTGCGCGCCACTGCAAGCTTGTTAGTATGCCTCAATCGCGTAGACAAACCTAATGTCAAGTTGGTCAGCAGTTGGGTCACGATTTTCGGATCTTCGTCGCGCAGCTGGTTGAAGTGATCGCGAGTGAGTACCGCAGCGACCAAATCCTCCTGCGCCACCACCCGCGCGGATCGAGGAGCCTCATCCAAAAACCCAATCTCACCTAACACCCCACCGCGGCGCACACTCGTGATTCGAATATCACGTCCCCCTTCGCCTTGCACAATCACGCCTGCGCTGCCTTGCAGAACAATCAGCATATGGTTGCTCAAGTCGCCCGCGCTGAAGATGCTATCACCGGCTTTGAACAACCGCTGCGGGAGGCTTTCGTCCAACTTGCTGCGCTGACTATCGGAGAGCCCATGAAATATCTGCAATGCATCCACCATTTGCGTGGCATGGTGGCTGCTTACAACACCCACACTAGCCATCACAGCCGATTCCGCTGCCTCCAGGGCTCGATCTAAATCCGGAAACAGCTGCGCCGCTGGAAAATGTTGCCGCAAGAACGATGCTGCATTGCCACCCTGTAAAGTAGAACCAGCATGAAAAATGCGAACGTCAGCCGCGTGAGCAGCGCGGATCCATCGACGAAGTGCTAAGGCAATGGAGCTATCGACATGACGAACACGAGACCAATCCACAATCACACCATGCGCACCAACGAGAGAAGCTACCAAATGCCTGTCCAAGCTAGCCACACTGCCAAAAAACAACTCTGCCTCTAACTCCAAGATGCGAATTCGCTCGCCATGGGCGGCCAGTAGCTCGATCTCGCCCCGACCGCGGGCACAGTTAGACTGCAACTGTCCGCCCGTCCATGTGAAGCGCACCGGTTTCTTCGCGTTGCGCAGGGCAAACAAAAGCAAGCCAAACAGCAAGCCAATCAGCACTGCGGCGACAACATTAAGCACGACGGCCACGATGGTAACCAGCGCGACCAAGCTCAAGTCTTCCTTCTGATCGGTTTCAAGTTTTGCCCCCCGCAGCCATGCCCAGCCTTTTTTGATCGCTGGGCGATCTGCGATGAAGTACGCATCAACCATCATGGCGGCCGCTACCCCAGCAAGCGAAATCCAGGTCACCACACCTGATAAAGCAACGAACAAGCAGAGCAAGCCGATGCCTAAGGCCTTCAGCCCAGTTAAGGGCCCTTGGCGTGTCGCAGCCATCGCAGCTTGGGTGGACGATGAAATCGGTGCGCTACCCGCAGCACCGCCGACGGCCGCAGCGAGGGCTACGCATGCCTGCTGCCAGCGGGTGCCATTGCGATCATCTACTTGGGACATCATCTCGTTGGCCACTGTCGTGTTGATGAAGATGACCGTGCTGAGTAACAAACTGTTGTAGAACACGCCCGTCAGCAATGCTGTGCGGTTGACTTGATCACCCAGCAATGACGAAAAGTCTGCCACTTGCCATGGGAGCGACCATTGCCCCCCCTCAGCCATCACCATTGCAACGGGGCTGCCCGCTGCCACCCACGCGAGCGCAACCACGGTACCTGCAGCGATAGACATGGCGGTTGAAGGCCATCTCGGTCGCAACCTTCTCACCGCCAAGCCAACTCCTATGCTGATCAGACTGATCGTCAGCAACACCATCCATGGCGAGCCCTGTTGCCATAGCCGATACAACGTCTTTGATTGAGACAGGAGTAGCAAAATTGAGATGCTGATGGAGAAGCCCACATACACGGGCGACGGGATCAACCGCGTGAATCGATCGGCGCCAGCCAAATGAAGCAATGCGCAAACGATTGCCGCCAAAGCGCTCACCAGGCACATCACCGCCAACAACTGCTCTGGTGTGCCTTGCAGACCCCAACTGGGCAGTTGCTTGGCGAACGCCACCATCATCGCGGAAAGCGTTGTCGCTTCAAACAAGCGTGCGCCATAGACCATGGGTCGCGATGTCGCAGAACTGATGAGATGAACCAAGCTCATTGCCAGTAATGCTGCAACGACTCCCATGCCCAAGTACTGAGCAGGCAAACTTGAATACACCAGAGATACCGACGCCACCGTGATTGGAACGGTCGTCAGCGCCCCATCGATCACATCACTGAGCTGGCTCGATCGCGTTGGCTTTGCAGATGGTAATTCCGCATAGGCGTCTGCAGAGTGGATAACCATCCCATCGACGACGTCTGGTGCTGCCCTTGTAGATAAGCTATGGACTGAATGTGCGTCGTCGCTAGTGGACATATTTGCTCATGGTGAGTCCGTCAGGGGAGAAAATTGACTGTTACAGAATGCAAACCATGTTAACAGTATTTTCTAATCCTTAGCCGATCTTCAGCTTTGCAACGGGACTCGAACTCCGTCTGCAAAAGGGCTCGCCTAAAGCTCAAGAATGGGAGGTATATCAACATAGCCGGGGGTCATGTAGCTTCAGCCACAATAGAACTATGGCAATCTCACACTACATCAAAGAAATTGGCCGAGGCAAGGAAGGCGCTCGTTCGCTTTCTCGGGAACAGGCGGCGGACTTGCTCGGGCAGGTGCTAGACGGCGCAGTGACAGATTTAGAAATCGGCGCGTTTTGCATTGCCATGCGGGTGAAAGGCGAGACGCCGATGGAGATGGCGGGATTTCTGGACGCGGTCGGTTCGCGAATCGCTCTTATCCAATCGAGCCAGCCGCTTGTTGTCATTCCCAGTTATAACGGTGCGCGCAAGCTACCGGGTTTGACCACGCTGCTAGCCGCTCTGCTCGCACGCGAGGGCTCTGAGCACGGCTTTGGCGTAGTAGTGCATGGCTTCAGCACGGAACCTGCACGCGTACCGACTGAAGAGGTGCATGCAGCCGTTTTCTCTGAGTTTTTTGGATCGAATGGCGCATCATCCCTTTTAGATACTGCACAGAACGCTATAAAATCGATAGCAACTATTGATCACTTCATTGACCAAAAATTACCGCTTTTCGTTCCGACATCGGTTCTGAGTCCCGCGCTACAACGCCTGCTAAACGTCCGTCGCACGATCGGCTTGCGCAACCCTGCGCACAGCTTAGTCAAACTCATGAATCCCACGAATCGAACCGACGCGTTGATCGTGAGCAGCTACACCCACCCAGAGTATCTCTCCAGCATGACCGATACACTGCAGCTCACCGGCAGTCACGCCATGTTGCTGCGCGGCACCGAAGGTGAAAGCGTAGCCGATGCACGGCGTCGCCCTCGCATGGACGGCTTCCTCCACGGTCAACCCATCGCGTTGTGCTGCGCACAAGAAGGCTCATTGCTCAGCCTGCCCGACTTGCCCCAGCGCTGCGATAGCGCAAGCACTGCTGCCTACATTCGCGAAGTCTTGGCAGGGAAAAAGGCAGTGCCCTCTCCCATCGCCACTCAGGTGGAACACATCTTGCATCTCCTTGCTCAACTAAAAGACAACCGGAGCAAAGAATGAACGTTTCCAGCCTATTGGCCACAGGCAAAGTTACTCTCGTCGGCGCGGGTCCAGGCGACCCGGAGCTGCTCACTCTCAAAGCGGTCAGAGCCATCAACGAAGCCACGATGCTGTTGGTCGATGATCTGGCCAATGAAGCCGCGTTGACACATGCGAATCCAAGTGCCCGCGTGGTGCAGGTGGGCAAACGTGGCGGCTGCAAGTCCACCCCACAGGCCTTCATTGAAAAACTCATGATCATGGCTGCCCGTGAGGGTGAGCAGGTGGTTCGTCTCAAAGGCGGTGACCCGTTTATCTTTGGGCGAGGTGGTGAAGAGGTTGAGGCACTTCAGGCCGCGGGTATCCGCGTTGAAGTGGTCAATGGGATCACTTCAGGCCTAGCCGCCCTCACTTCACTCAACGTTCCGCTGACTCATCGGGATCATGCCCACGGCGTGATCTTCGTCACTGGCCACGCCAAGCCAGGTGATCGAGGCCCTGATTGGGCCATTTTGTCGCAAGCAGCACATCAGGCAAAACTGACCCTTGTGATCTATATGGGAATGACGCATGCCAGAAAAATCGAAGCGGGTTTGCTTACTGCCCTGCCCTCAGATACACCTGCTGCGGTGATTCAGCACGCAAGCCTGCAAAGCCAGCGCGTAGCGCATACGACGCTGGGCCGTCTGGGCAGCACTATTGATGAGCAGCAGATGGCCAGCCCGAGCGTGATTGTCGTGGGCGACGTATTGAAGGGCGTTGCTGCTGCCCAAGCGCGCACTGACCTACCGCAATTGCACTATGTAGGCGGTTAGCCGCTACACTGCCTTTCGTCGCCATCCGTACAACGAGAGGAAGCATGTTTGACACGATCATCATCGGCGCTGGCGCTGCGGGTTTGTTCTGCGCGGGCGTGGCGGCGCAGCTAGGTCTAAAAGTTTTGCTGATTGACCACAGCGAAAAAGTCGCTGAGAAAATCCGTATTTCGGGTGGAGGCCGCGCCAATTTCACCAACCGTGACGCTCAGCCGGGCAATTTCGTTTCCGACAACCCCAACTTCTGCCGTAGTGCTCTGTCGCGCTACGGCAGCCGCGACTTCATCGCCTTGGTGCAAAAGTATGGCATTGCTTTTCATGAAAAGCACAAAGGCCAGCTCTTTTGCGACCGCAGCGCGGACGACATTATTCAGATGCTGCTGCGCGAATGCGAAGCAAGCAGCAATGGCGGCAGTGTGACGCGCTGGCAGCCTTGCAGCGTGAAAGCCGTGCGGCATCGCGCGACCTCTTCAGAAGAAGCGTTGGAAGATAAATCGGGCGATAGCCCCTATAAATTTAGCGCAGAGTGCTATGAAATTGATACTGATCGTGGCGTCGTCACATCCCGCACGCTGGTGATTGCTTCCGGCGGGCTGAGCATTCCCAAGATCGGTGCAACGGATTTTGGCTATCGACTGGCGAAGCAATTTGGCCATTCCATTATCGAGCTGCGGCCTGCACTTGTGCCGCTCACGTTTGAAGACGCCAGCTGGCAGCCCTTTTCCGGATTGGCCGGATTGGCTTTGCCAGTGGCGATCAGCACGGGTGAGAAGAAGAACCGCACCAGCTTCGACGAAGACCTGCTCTTCACCCATCGCGGCCTCTCTGGCCCCGGTGTCTTGCAAATTTCGAGCTTCTGGCGTGAAGGCACACCGATTCGGATGAACCTCTGCCCCAGCGTGAAGCTCCACGATCATCTGATGCGAGCTAAACAAACTTCGCGCAAGCTCATCGCAAATGAACTCGCTGCTCTCCTACCTAGTCGATTGGCTGAAAGCTGGGCAGAGCAGAAGCCTGAATGGCAAAGGCCGATCAACGAGGCCAGCGACAAAGCCTTAACCCAACTCGCCGAGAACCTGAGCAGTTGGCAGCTCACGCCCAGTGGCAGCGAGGGCTACAAAAAGGCCGAAGTAACGGCCGGTGGCGTGAACACCCGAGAGTTGTCCAGCCAAACGATGGAATCAGCGAAGCAAAGTGGTTTGTATTTCATCGGCGAAGTGGTGGACGTGACCGGCTGGCTCGGTGGCTACAACTTCCAATGGGCTTGGGCCAGCGGGTATGCCTGCGCCCAAGGCATGTCAGCGAAGTTACATCGCGCTTAGATTCGCTCAATCACCGGCTTGCCGGCAGCCACAGCAAACTGCGCCAAAGTTTGCACAGCAGCATCTTTGTTCGTCACATCGCTCACGGTGCGCAAGCTCACCTGCAACTTCTGTGCGCTGAAATCAGCGAATCCGTAGCCGCGCTTTTCTGCGTCGGCGAAGGTGAAGTGCGGATTACGAGCTAAGCGCTCGGGAATCTTTTCGTTCGTGCTACTTGCGCTTTGGCGTGAGGTGATACTCGTGCCGCAAAATTCCACGCCTATTGCTGCGCTGCTGGGTTTGGCGTAATCGGCTTTGATATGACCCACCCAGTTCTCATGCACATCGCCGCCGAGTATCACGGCTTTGTTACTGCCTGATTTTTGCAGCGCTTCGGTCATGCGCGTGCGCGCTGCGCTGTAGCCATCCCAGTTGTCATTGCCCATGAATTGCCCTGACCCGCTCGCGCGGTTATCACGCAGACCAAAGCGCGTGGATTGGCCTATGATCTGCCAACCACTGTTGTTGGCGTTTTGCGCCAATGCTTGCGCGAGCCACTGCTCCTGAGCTGCACCAAGAAAGCTGCGAGCCGGATCATTCCATGCCGGGCATTGAGCAGGATTGACAGAGCCTGTCTTGCCATCGCCTTCTTTGGTGCAGACTGGCGCATCTTTGTATTGGCGCGGATCGAGCAAGTAAAGGCTGCCCAAGGCGCCGAGCTTGATCTGGCCATAGATACGCAGCTCGGCAGCAGGCATTTCAAGCAGCCCAGCGAGTGAGCGCGTGAGGGCGTTGGCGCGGATCGGCATGTGTTCGTAAAACGCTTGGTAGGCCGCTGCTCGGCGCGCCACGAAATCTGGGGCGGGCTGGCCATCGCCAGCAGTCAAGCCGGCGTAATCGTTTTGCACCTCATGGTCATCCCACGTGAAGGCCCAAGGGCAGGCAGCATGCATCGCTTGCAAATCAGGATCACTCTTGTGCAGGGCATAGCGGCTGCGGTAGTCTTCTAGGTTGATCACCCAGCCGCCATTGCTGGTGGCGTTGGGCCTGCGCACAGCATGGACCGCATTCGGGTATTCGTAGATGTAGTCGCCCAAGAAGAGCACGAGATCCGGCTGATCTGCCAGCATGTGCCGATAGGCTGAGTAATAGCCATGCTCCCAGCGCTGGCAAGAGGCATAGGCGATGCGAAAGCGGCTGGGCGTTGCATCGGCTGCGGGCATGGTACGCGTGCGCCCTAGCGGGCTGATGAAGTCGCTCACGATAAAGCGGTAGAAATAGCCGCGACCGGCCTCCAGCCCGGCAACCTCCACGTGCACAGAATGCGCCAATGTGCTCAGAGCCTGCGCTTGCCCGCGCTGCACGATGCGGGCAAAGCCCTCGTCATGCGCGATTTCCCAACGCACTGCAATGTTGTCATCGCCGAGCTTGCTTGCTCCGAAAATGCCAGAAGGCGCCAAGCGCGTCCAGAGGACAACGCCATCGTGGGTGGGCGAGCCACTGGCCACCCCTAACGTGAAGGGATTGCTCGCGAACCGGTTTTGACTCCAAGCACTACGGGGCAGCCAAACCGGCTGGGCACTGACCGTTGCAAGCGCAGCAGCTTGGATCCAGCTGCGCCGCCGCATTTACTTCGCCACCAATTCGGTCTGCTCGTCAAACCCGTGAGCCGGACTGTCGTCAAGCGGCGCTTTATTGGCGCCAGGCACAGCTTTGCGCGCAAACAATGTGTACATGGTGGGAACGACGAAGATGGTGAGGAGCGTCCCTAAGCTCATGCCACCGACAATCACCCAACCGATTTG
>JANPAK010000457.1:0-8264 GCA_031429925.1 Variovorax sp. | reverse complement strand
CGCACGTGATATCCCTGGCGAAAACAATTGCGGCCCTATCGTTCATGACGATCCGTTTCTGGCGGCCGGCAAGGTTGAGTTTTTAGGGCAGGCGGTGGCCGTGGTCGTGGCCACCGACATGCTTTATGCCCGCGAAGTGGCGAAGAATGCCAAGGTTTTGGTGAAAGAACTGCCCGCGATTCTCACCATTGAAGAGGCGCTGGCACAGCAAAGCTTCATCATGCCCGCCAAAGCCATCACGCGCGGCAAGCCAGCGGAAGCGATTGCCGCCGCGCCACACAAGCTTTCCGGCTCCACCTATTGCGGCCAGCAGGAGCAGTTTTATCTCGAAGGTCAGATCACCTACGCCGTGCCCCGTGAAGACAACCAGCTCACGCTGTATGTGTCAACGCAGCATCCCGATGGCAACCAACGCGAAGCCGCAGCGGCGCTCAATCTCACCACCAAAGACGTGGAAGTGATTTGCCGTCGCATGGGCGGAGGCTTTGGTGGCAAAGAGGGCAATGCCTCGATCTTCTCGCAGTCTGCCGCGCTCGCCGCATTCAAGCTGCAAAAGCCCGTGAAGCTGCGCGTCAACCGTGACGACGACATGATGATCACTGGCAAGCGCCATGATTTCCGCTTGGATTACACCGTAGGCTTTGACGATGCAGGCCACATCCTGGGTGTCGATTTCATGATCGCATCGCGCTGTGGCTACAGCACCGATTACTCCGGCCCGGTCAACAACCGCGCCGTGCTGCACATCGACAACTGCTACTACCTGCCCAACCTCCACATCATCAGTCACCGCTGCAAAACCCACACCCAAAGCTCCACCGCTTTCCGTGGCTTTGGCGGCCCGCAAGGCATGTTTGGCATTGAAACCGTCATCGAGGAAGTCGCGCAAAAGATCGGCAAAGACGCGCTCGACGTGCGCAAAGTCAACCTCTACCAAGATCCGGCAACGAGCGGCAATGCCGAGTCCATGACGACGCAATACGGCCAGCAGATCAAAGACTGGGTGGGCGATCGCGTCATCAACCAAGTGGAAGCCGAATCCAAATACCGCGGGCGCCGCGCAGCAGTGAGCGCCTTCAACGCGCAGAGCAAAACTCGCAAGCGCGGTGTGGCTCTCGTGCCACTCAAGTTCGGCATCAGCTTCACCGCCACCATGCTCAACCAAGGTGGCGCACTGCTCAACATTTACATGGATGGCTCCGTGAGCGTGAACCATGGTGGCACGGAGATGGGGCAGGGCCTCAACACCAAAATGCAGCAGGTTTGCGCAGACGGCTTGGGCATCCCCGCCAGCTTGGTGCGCGTTACAGCCACCGATACGCAGAAAGTGCCCAACGCATCAGCCACTTCCGCCTCCAGCGGTGCAGACATCAATGGTGCGGCCATCATGAACGCCTGCGAACAGATGCGCCAGCGCCTCGCGCCCGTGGCTGCGCGGATGCTCGGTTGTGATGCATCCGCTATCAAATTCATAGCTGGCCGCGCAGGTTCTATGACGGCGGATGGCCAATTTGACTCTAAAAACAGCGTGGAATGGTCTGCGCTGATCAAGAAAGCCTGGCTCGATCGCGTCGGCCTGTCAGTCGCAGGTTTTTACATGACCCCTGAAATCGGCTACGACATCGACACCTTGATGGGCCATGCCTTCTACTACTTCTGCTACGGCGCATCCGTCACCGAAGTGGAAATCGACACCCGCACCGGCGAATGGTGGCTCAAAGCGGTTGACATCGTGCACGATGCAGGCCAGAGCATCAACCCCGCGATTGACATCGGCCAAGTCGAAGGCGGCTACATCCAAGGCATGGGCTGGCTCACGATGGAAGAGTGCGTCTGGGATTTAAAGGGCAAGCCCACCAAAGACGGCTTCTCTGGAAAAGGCAAGCTCCTCACCCACGGCCCGAGCACCTACAAAATCCCCGTCGCCAGCGATGTACCTGAGCATTTCAAGGTGAGTTTGTTTGACAATCAAAACCTCAAGCCCACGCCCTTCCGCAGCAAGGCCGTCGGCGAGCCGCCGCTGATGCTCGCGCTGTCTTCCTACTTTGCGATCCGCGATGCAGTCAGCGCCAGTGCGGACCATAAAAAGCGCGTTGATTTCAAAGCGCCCGCCACGCCTGAGCGGATTTTGTTGGCTTGCGAGGCTTTGAAGGTTTAAGTCCTCAAAGCGCTCTGTCGTGCCCACTTGATGCTATTCGCTTGGGTTCCCGCCCAACGATCGCAAGACACCGCGCCACAAAGCGTCTCGCTCTTCGTAGGGAAGGGCGTCTTGCCTGCCGCTGGCGTGCTCCCAAACTGAGGTCAGCACCATCACCACACCGCTCGAAGGCTGAACGTAAAGCGTTTGGCCATGAATGCCTTGCATTGCAAACGTGCGTTCTTTCATGGGCATGAGCCAGAACTGGTAACCGTATCCAAAATAGGGCGTTGCCTTGCGGGGCTTGAAGGCATCTGATTGGCGGGCAGGATCGGTGGCATCTAGCAAATACTCTCGCGCGACGATCTGCTGCTCGCCGACCCTCCCGTCGTTGGCGAGCATCAAACCCAGCCGAGCCCAATCTCGCAGACTCGCGTTGAACGCGCCGTAGGCCTGCTCTTGGCCATCCGCGCCAATACGCCAGTACGCGTCGTGCTCCGCCCCCAGCGGTTGCCACAGCCAATCACGCGTGAGTTCGCCCATGTTCTTTCCAGTCGCCGCCGTCAGAATGCGGCCCAGCACATCGGTTTCGCTGCTGGCGTAGACAAACTTTTGCCCCGCCGGTGAATGCCGGTCAACGATGGAGCGCAGCACATCTGCTGGCGTGCCCGCCCCGCGAACGCCAGAGCTGGCTCGGGATAATCGCGCGATGTCGTCCGAGCCGTCATAGCGCTCAGTGAACGTCAGGCCAGAGCTCATGCGAAGCAATTGCCGAACCGTGGTCGCACCATAGGCGCTGCCCGCCAGTGCCTTGACGTACTTCTCAGCAGGATCATCCAATGAGGCAACGTGTCCGCGCTCAAGCGCCGCCCCAATCAGCAGCGCGGTGACGCTTTTCGCCATGGAAAAGGACAAAAACCGTGCATCTTCGTTGCGGCCATAGCGGTAGTGTTCTGCCACGATCTCGCCGTTTTTTAGGATCAACAAGCCGGTGGCGCGCTGGCGCTCCAAATATTCGGCGAGTTTGTAATTGAGATTGCGATAGCGGTAATTGATCGCATCCGGCTGCGCGGCCTTTGGCAAGGCGCGCGGCTGCGTGGCGCGGTTGACCCCTCGTGTCTGAATGCCCGGCACGGTATGCATCGACGACCAAGCGCCGACCCGGTTCGGATTAGAGTACCAAGTGCTTGCATTGCCGACAGGGTAGTTTTGTGATTTACCCAGCAGTGCTTCGTCTGGCTCGGCTAAAGCGGGCGAGGAAAGCATCGCCAAGCCCACTAAGGCGAGCATCACTCTTTTGGCGAATAACTGACGCATGGCGTTTCTCCAATATTCAAATTTGAGCGTAAGGTTTTGATCTGTTTGGGACTTCATCATAAGTCCGTTGCTTTGACAATTTTGCATATTTGCACTAATATGCAATTATGCGCACCAGTATTGACTTTCCAGATCCTTTATTCCGCACCCTGAAGGCCAGCGCGGCTATGCGGGGCACAAGCTTGCGTGATTACCTGCTGCAGCTCATTGAGCGGGGCATGCAACAGCCCGAACCAAGCCAGCTCAAGCGCGTGCCTAAGCCTATTCCCGAGATTCCTACGGTGAATTTCGGCACTTTGCCGCCAGAGCTGATGACGAATAAGAGCATCAACGAATTTTTGATGAACGAGGAATATCAAAAATACTTGAACGTGATGAAGTACGGTCGCGGAAGTGGTGCGGCGCCCAATGAGGCAGATTAATCAAGTTCGAGATTCAGCCGCAGATTTTCCGTTTGGAAAGTGGCAACGTGCGTGGGGCGATTTGCCCGATGTGAATATTTGGCTGGCTCTTGCGCAAACTGACCATACACATCACGCATTGGCCCAAAATTATTGGCGCGAAACGATGCATCGTTTAACGCGAGACGCTGCTGCCGAATCTTCTGCCGGTCAAACCGAGAAAATGTATTTTTGCCGCACCACCATGCTTGGCCTGGTACGTGTGTTGTGCCAATCAGAGCGCGCCAAAGGCAGGAAGGTTGAAATGCATCAAGCAATGGCTGCTTACCAGCGGTTTATGGATATTGAGGAAGTGGCGTTTTTGCAAGAGCCTTGGCTCGGCGCAGATGCCACGCTCACGATGCTGCTCAATGTGCATCCTAAACTTCCATTGCATATGTCAACTGACGTTTATCTGGCTGCAGTGGCACAAACCACCGGGCTTCGCCTAGTGAGCTTTGATCGTGATTATTTGTGCTTTGAGGGACTTGATTGTTTGATCCTTGATGAGGAAAAGCCATCATGATGCCGCAGTCGAGTGTCTGGGTGAGTATCGAGCGCTTTGAGGGAAGTAGTCCGCGTGAGGTGGGCGCTTGGATGCTTGTTTCCCCAGAGACTATGCACGGCACAGTCGGCGGCGGGCATTTGGAGTTTGATGCGATTGCGCATGCTCGCGTTTTGCTGGCAGCTTCGCCGTTTGTACCGGCAGAGCAAACTCGCCGCTACGCCTTGGGGCCCTCGCTGGGGCAGTGCTGCGGCGGTGTGGTGTGGCTCAAGTTTGCTGGTATCGCTGCAGGTGATGCTATGAAATTAGCAGCACTTCGCGCATATTCTATGACGGCCAGTGGCCAAAATAGCCTCAAAATTGCTTTGTTTGGCGGTGGGCATGTGGGTAAAGCGATTGTGAATGCACTTAGCGTTTTGCCATGCAGTGTGCATTGGATTGACAGCCGCGATGAGATCTTTCCCGATGCGATTCCAGCCAATGTGCAAGCCGAGCATTCTGCGCCTGTGCAAGCGGCAGTGGGTGATCTCGCGCCGCAAAGCCATGTGCTGATCATGAGCTTTTCCCATGCGGAGGATTTGGATGTGGTCGCAAGCTGTTTGCTGCGTCAGCGGGAGAAAAAAGACCTCCCTTTCATTGGTCTGATCGGCAGTAAAACCAAATGGGCGACGTTTCGCCATCGCTTGGAAGAGCGTGGGTTCTCAGAGGCCGAGTTGGCGCAAATCACTTGCCCGATCGGGCTGCCGGGCATCGCAGGCAAAGAGCCAGAGGTGATCGCTGCGAGCGTGGTGGCGCAGTTGATGCAATACCGCAAAGCTTAAACTCCCTCCATGCCTTTTTCCAATCTCGGCTTCACGCCAGCCGTCCTCGCCGCATTCCATCGCGCTTTGCTCGGCGAAGAATTCACCCAAGCCACGGAAGTTCAGCTCGCTGCGATTCCAGCCATTTTGCAAGGCCGCGATGTGCTCGCTTCGGCGCAAACCGGCTCTGGCAAAACCGCCGCCTATGCCTTGCCGATCTTGCAACAGTTGGTTGAAGCGGAGCCCGCGCAAGCCGGTAAACCGCGCTGCCTCGTGATCGTGCCTACGCGTGAGCTGGCGGTGCAGGTGGAGGAGATGACGCGCAAGTTTGCCAAATTCTTGCCGCGAAAAATCAAGCTCCTTGCAGCCTTTGGCGGGGTGGATATTGAGCCGCAAATGGCCGCTCTTCGCGAGGGTGTCGATATTTTGGTGGCCACACCAGGGCGTTTGCTGGATTTGGCAGATCAGCGTGCGCTGAGCTTCAAGCAAGTGCGTCACTTCGTGCTGGATGAAGCAGATCGTTTGCTCGATTTGGGCTTTGAGATTGAACTTCAGCGCATCCTCACATTGCTGCCCGAGAAGCGGCAAAACCTGTTTTTCTCGGCCACCTTCTCATCCGAAATTGAAATCCTCGCTGCCTCTTTGCTGCAAGAGCCAGTGCGGGTACAGATCGCCGCCACGCCAGAGGAAGCGCCACAGATTGAAGAACGCGCGATCGTCGTTGATGCCGCGCGCCGCACGCAGCTTCTGCGTAAGCTCTTCACAGAAAACGATTGGGAGCGCGTTTTGGTGTTTGTCGCCCGGCAATACGATGCCGAAAAAGTGGCGATGAAGCTGCGCGCCGCCGGTATTGAAGCCGAGCCGCTGCACGGCCAGCTCACGCAAGGTAAGCGCATCCAGGTGGTCCAAGATATCAAGGCGGGGCGCATCCAGATCGTCGTTGCTACCGATCTGGCTTCGCGCGGGCTCGATATCAAGGAGCTGCCCGTGGTGGTGAACTACGACCTCCCGCGCTCGGCCACCGACTACACCCACCGCATCGGCCGCACCGGCCGCGCCGGCATGCCCGGTCTGGCCGTGAGCTTCGTCACCGTCGATATGCAAGCCCATTGGGAGCTCATTTGCAAGCGTCAAGGTGTGGCTGCTGCGCTGGAAGAGATCGAAGGCTTCGAGCCCACCGATCAAGCGCTGCCAGCAGATGGTGCGCTTGTGCCCACAGGGCTAGATATCCACGGCGGCATCAAAGGTAAGCGCATGAGCAAGAAAGACAAGCTGCGCGCAGCTGCGGCCTTGGCGACCCTCGCGCCGCCGTCAGAGCAGGCATGAATCCTGCTGCCCTTTCCCGCATGCCTCAAAATTTGTATACACTTACATCCTGCCGCAGCGGAGCTAACTTTAGTTCGCGGCCTATCCTGTTTACAGCGCCCGCAGTGGTGAACAGTAGGAGACCCTATGGAAGCATATTTGCTTGACTGGGCCAACCTGCTGTTGCGGTGGGTTCATGTCATCACCGCAATCGCCTGGATTGGCTCATCGTTTTATTTCGTTTTTCTAGATAACAACCTAGAAAAACCCAAGTCACCTGACCTGCTGGAAAAAGGCGTAGATGGTGCGATTTGGGCGGTGCATGGCGGCGGCTTTTACAACCCGCAGAAGTACCTCGTTGCGCCAAAGAAAATACATACTCGGCTGCACTGGTTTTACTGGGAAAGCTATTCCACGTGGCTCACAGGATTCGCACTCTTCACCGTGCTGTATCTCTACAACGCCAGCACCTACCTGATCGACAAATCGCTGATGAATTGGCAGCCCGGTGCAGCGATTGGCGTGGCACTGAGCTTTCTCTTGGTGTTTTGGGCGGTGTATGACCTGATTTGCCAAGCCTTTGGCTTCCGTAAAAATGGCGAATTGATCGTGGGCATCTTGATGATAATCGTGATTGCTTTCATGAGTTGGCTCGCCTGCCAATGGTTTGCGGGGCGTGCGGCCTTTTTACTCGTCGGAGCGTCCATTGCCACGGCGATGAGCGCCAATGTGTTTTTCTGGATCATTCCGGGGCAAAAGAAGGTCGTTGAGGCAATGATGGCCTCCAACTCCGGCGGCGCGAAATACGATTCTGCAGCGCTGGCCATTCACGGCAAACGCGGCAAGCAGCGCAGTGTGCACAACACCTATTTCACACTGCCCGTGATCTTTGCGATGCTGTCCAACCACTACAGCTTTATGTATACGCATGCCCACAACTGGCTGATCCTCTTCGCCATGATGGTCAGTGGCGCGCTGATTCGCCAATTCTTTGTGCAGCGCCATGGCTATCACCTAGGCCGCGCGAGCAATCCTTGGCCTTGGGCGGCGGTAGGGATGGTGGTGTTAATCGGTGTGATTGTGGCGTTGAAGCCAGCTCCAGTTGAGCCAGTAGTTGCTACGAAATCAGTAGCATCTAGCGCAGGTTCTGCCTCAGCGAATGCCCAAAAACCATCAGAAAGTGCAAGCTTTGCGCAAGTGCAGGCCGTGATGCAGGCGCGCTGCGTGCTGTGCCATGGCGCGCAGGTGCAAATGAAGAATGTGCGTTTAGATTCCCCTGAGCAAATGAAGCTGCATGCGCAAGCCGTTTACCAGCAAGTCGTGGTCACCAAGCAAATGCCCATGAACAATTCCACCCAAATCACGGATGCTGAGAGGGCGTTGGTGGGCGAGTGGTTTAAAGCGGGTGCGAAGGTGGATTGATCTCTGCTTGGTTCATGTGGTGGCTAGTCGCGAGGCAAGATTTTTGCTGAGCCCGTCATCAGTGCGGCGCACCCACCTTCGTTCGTGTCCCCCGCCTGCGGCTCCTCCTTTACCTCACTGCGGTGGATGCGCCGCGCTGATGGCTGCAACTAAGCGGTTTGGATCTTCTATCTGAGCACCAACATGTTGGCAAGATCGCGCTGCCTGTGCGTTTTGCGTAGGTAAAGGAGGAATTCGGGCGCAGCCCGAAGGGGGACACGGAGCAAAACGTGCAGGTAGCGTGATCCCACCGAAGATCGATACCAGAAAGAGATCAAATCACGCGCCCCGGGTTGAGC
>JANPAK010000456.1:0-2331 GCA_031429925.1 Variovorax sp. | reverse complement strand
GCGATAGCGCCGCCCATGTGGACACTGACATGGGCTTTGCTCAAGCGCCGGTCTTCGGCCGCGGCCTGGATCGCGTCCGATCCACTGCCACGCTGAGTAGTTGCCCCAATTCAAGCTGAATCTTGGCGATATCCATCATCGTGGTTTCTGCGGTCGGCTCCACCAAGATATCTAAATCGCTACCCTCTGAGTCGTCCCCGCGCACCACAGAGCCAAACACGCGCACGTTCGTTACCCTGTGGCGCAGGGCAATCTCGCGAATCGCATTTCGGTGGGTCTGCAGCGCTAAGGATGGGCGCATGGGTAGTTATCCTTGATATAGATGAGCTTTGTATCACAAGTATTTATGCAAGCGGCCTCCGCATGCAAATTGGGCCACTCGGCTTGCAGGAAGGAAAAGGTAAATTGCCCCAAATTGCTCTTTATTGCCGCTAGCAGATAAGCCTGCTTTTGATCGTCTGGCGAAAGCAACAGAAACGAATGGTTCATGGCTTGGCAATCTCTTTGAAATGCGCGTGCATCCACACCGGGGCATAGGCCAGATCGTCCAAAATCTTGGCCCGCTCCTCTGCCGGAATGCGGCTGCGCAAGCTCTGAATATGCTGCGGTTTGACATGTTTGATGCCCATACTGCGAAAGCCCTGAATCAGCAAGCCGCTCAGCCGCCCCGCCGTGGCCATTTGGCGCGGGGTGGTGCGCTTGAAAACAATCTCCATCGGTTTGATTTTGATCTTGCGGGTTGCGCCATCGGTCAAATACACCACCTGCGCAGGCACTTGTTCGGACAAGCCCAGCAAGTTGGCGGCATATACGCCAATTGGCTGCAAGCGCAAACCATCTTTGCGAGAAACCGCATCCACAATCTGCTCCATCGGAGGCCACAAAATGCCCAGCAGCTCATGATGGCGCGGCACGTCATAAAGCCCGCGCCCCAGCAAACGAATCGTGCCAGCCGCCTTATGTCGCTTCAGCGCTGTGGCGACGGCATCGCGGCTACCCAGGTCCGTAAAGTCAGAAGGCGTGAACACCCAACCTGGCTCATGCTCTTGGATGCGCTTGAGAACCAGCGTGTCGGTCGATTCGATGTGTTTGCCCATATTTGCCACGTAAAATAACACTTATTTGTGGCAAAAACAAGTAGTTCTCGATTGCTAGAGGGTTTATGCCACAAAAAATAATCAAAATTTGTGGCGAAAATCCACTACCTCCCAGCAAACGCCCGCTGCTACAGCGTGATCAAGATCAAGCTGCCGCCCACACCGTCACTGCGCCGGTGGCAAAACCAGCGGATCTGCCTGCCTTGGGCAGCGCCGCTCGCGGGCGAATGAAAATTTCCACGTCGCGGTTCAACAGCGTGATGTAGTGAAGCAGCCGCTCGCTGGAGAAACGGCCCAATTTGTAGTTCTTGAGCTCCGATACATGCGGCTGCGCAATGCCCAAGCGCTTGGCCGTAGCGGCTTGCGTCAGGCCCTCCGCTTTGAGTAAATCGTTGAGCCGGGCGGCCAACTGCACGCGCAGGTGGCGCTCGTCAGCATCTGGCAGCCCCAAATCCGCAAACACATTGCCCGAGCCCATCTCAATGCTCTCAGCAGTTTTTGCCACCGGTGGTTTTGCTTTAGCGTTCATGGTGATCCTTGTAATGTTGCAGTGCCAACTTCAGCCGCTCGTGAATCAGGTCAATATCACTCTGCGCCGTTTTGATGCCGCTGGGCGACTTCTTCTGAAAGCAGTGCAGCACATACACCGCCTTGGCAAACCGCACCGTGTACACCGCACGAAAGGCGTGGCCCCCAACTGCACCGCGCCCAAGGCATAGCCAAAATCATCAATCACATCGTCGGGCAACGCCAAAAGGTCTTTCTTGGCAGAGCCAACCCAGTGAAGCGGCTTTTCGGCGTGCGATGCAGGCATGGGCCGATTATACCGAATTGGGTATTTCTACAACTCCCCCGCAAATGCCCGCTGCTGTAGCGAGGCGAACAGCTTATCTAGCCGCCAAAAAAGCTGCATCCTTACGAATATCGTCCAAATAGTAGGTCAGTGCTTCTTTGGCACTTGCTTGCAGTTTTTTCGCACCAAAACTAGCCTGCAGCACCTTATCTGCTTGCATTCCACGCAACGCCTTGGTGTTAATCGCGTCAAACCCAAATTGATCAATCAGCGCCAGCATGATGGACTCTAGGCAATCTATGCGCGCTTTGTGTAAGCGTTGATCTAGTGCCGCATCAGTGGCGCACATGCTGCCGATCAGACGTAATGCCCGCTTATCACCCGTCACCATATGCTCCACCTCGGGCGTGCTCACCAGCACAGCCAACATTTGTTGCTCCC